>NZ_SSXB01000033.1:0-38456 GCF_021698995.1 Blastococcus sp. KM273129
CTCCCCGTCCCCTCCCCCACCGCCGGTGCCGACCCGTTGTACCTGGTGGGGATCGGCCCGGAGACACCCCACGTGCCCGACGTGAGCGGGCGAGCCGACGTGGAGGCGGCGCTCGCCGACGTCCCGGACGACGCGCCGCGCGTCGTCCTCACACACGACCCCACGACGTTCGACGAGCTGCCGGCCGGCACGGCACCGCTCACCCTGGCTGGGCACACGCACTGCGGCCAGATCGCCCTTCCCGGCACGCCCCGCTGGTCCTACCTTGCGCTCACCGAGGACGAGGCGATCGTCGCCGACGGCTGGGCGCCGGCGAAGTACGGCGCCGATGGCAACCGCATGTTCGTCACCTGTGGGATCGGCTTCAGCACGGTCCCCTTGCGCATCAACGCCCCGCCCCAGGTGGCGTTCTTCGAGCTCGTCCCCGGAGACGGTGGTCTCTGACACGCAGAAACCCACGACGGGGCAAGCAACGACTGCCACCACCCGTCGTCCCACTGCGCCGAACTCGACTCCGGGTCAGCGCACCGGCGCCCCAGGCACGATCGTGCCCCGATCGGCAAAGAGCGCGACGTCTCTCTCACGGAACTACCGGCCCGGGGCCTCGAGACGCCGGCGTCAGCTCAATCGTCCCGCAGAAACCCGGAGGTGAGCCCCATGACGTTGAGCATCTGATCGAAGTCGGGGTTGACTCCCCGGATGACCGCCTGACGGCCGGCTTGGGAGGAGCGCCGCGCCCATCGCGCCAGGGCCGGAAGCGCCGTCGAGTCGAGGTACGTCAGATCCCGGACGTCGATCGCCACGATCGGGACCTCCTCGAGGCGCTGTTGCAACTGGAGCCGCCTGACGTCTGTGGCATTCACGGTGCCGACGAGATGCAGCACCCAGCCGCACTCCTCCTCGTCCACGGACGCGGAAGCGGGCGCCACGGCACTGGAGCCTGGCCGCCCCTCGCCCATCCGCTCGACGTGGTCCGGCAGCTTGTCCAGCTCGGAGTCGACGGTCTCCCGAACCATCCGCTCCGTAGCCTTCCGCCGGACGGTGCGCCGCAGCCAGCCGCTGCGCTTGGGCTCATGGGTGACCGTGACGGTGACCTGGGTGGAGCCCCCCGCTACGTCGGACAATTCGACACGGGTCTGCCAGGTCTCGGTCGCAAGCTCCAGTCGCGTCCCGATGGATCGCTCGGCGGTCCACTCCACGACCTCACCGTCCACCGCATTCGCCGGCACCGGAGAGCCGTCCAGGCGGCCCCGCACGCACACGAACGTGGTGCCCTCGCCGATGGCCCCGGCCTCCTCCTCGTCCCCGGTCTCGGTACAGACGTAGGAGACGTCGCACACCGGGCAGTAGGGAGGCAGGGCGGCCAGTGCTGCCCACACGATGGGTCGAGCGAACGGCAGCTCGCGGGTGCCTGAAGCGGTCGTCATCCCGTTCCTTCAGCTCGGAGGAGAGACCATGTGACACCCAGGCTACTAGTGGGACTAGTAGGGAAGGCGCACCGCACCGGCCATCGCAGACAAGCCCGTCGGCCGACCGTACAGCCACGTTCACCTGGCAGACCGCTGGGCCTCACCCGGCCTTCCTAGCGTCGGGCACACCGTCGGCAACGGCGGGACAGTCCGAACCACCCACCGGGAGAGTCATGCATCAGACCCACACGACCGGAGCCCGGCGCTGGCCGCTGGCCATCGCCGTCGGCGCCCTTTCGGCGACCGTCGCATTCACCGCCACAGGGGTGACCAGCGCCGCTGCCGGCGGCGATCGCGGAGACGGCGCCCGGGACCAGGGCAAGGCGAAGAACGCCATCCTCTTCATCGGCGACGGCATGGGGACAGCGCACCGCAACGCCGGGGCGCTCGCCGGCGTCGGCCTCGACGGCGAGCTGGCCATGGACAGCCTGCCCTACGCCGCCCTGGTCCAGACCGATTCCACCGAGTTCATCACCGACTCCGCCGCTTCGGCCACCGCCTACGCCACCGGGGTGCAGACCTACAACGGCGCGATCGGCAAGGACGCGGGGGGCAACGACGTCGAGACCCTCATCGAGCAGGCCGAGGCTGCGGGACTGTCCACCGGCCTGGTGACGACCGGTGAGATCACCGACGCCTCGACCGCCGCCTTCGGCGCCCACGTCGCCGACCGCGGGCAACAGACCGAGATCGCCCGCCAGTACATCGAGGAGACCGGGGTCGACGTGCTGCTCGGCGGCGGCGAGGACTTCTGGTACCCCGCCGGTGACGAGGGCGCGGTCGAGGGCGGCGAGAGTCGGAGCGACCAGGGCAACCTGGTCGAGCGGGCGCAGGGGCTCGGCTATGAGTACGTCAGCGACGGCGAGGGTCTGGCCGCCGCCGAGGGCGACCAGCTGCTGGGCCTCTTCGCCAACCGGACGATGTTCGTCTCCGAGCCCGAGCCGGTCGGCACGAACGAGAGGAGTGTTTCGCTGGAGCAGATGACCCAGAAGGCCGTCGACATCCTGTCGCAGAACAAGAAGGGCTTCCTCCTCATCGTGGAGGAAGAGGCGGTCGATGAGCAGGCCCACGCCAACAACGCCGCGATGACGATCGAGGCGGTCCAGCTCATGGACCAGGCCGTGGCGGTCGCCAAGAAGTTCGCCGAGCAGCGCAACGACACCCTCCTGATCACCACGGCCGACCACGAGACCGGCGGCATGGCGATCGAGGACACCGGGACCCGCGATGAGAGCGGCACTCCGCCGTCCACCGAGGACGGACCCTTCGACGTCGCGGACTCCCCGTTCCAGATCGTGGTCGACTGGACCACGACCGGCCACACGAACGCCGACGTCCCCCTCACCGCGATGGGCCCGGGCTCGGAGCGGCTCACGGGCTACTTCGAGAACACCTTCGTGCACCAGGTCATCCAGGAGTCGCTGTTGCGAGGCGAGGCAGGCGGCGGGCGCCAGAAGCCCGCTGGGAACGCCGGCCGGGGCGACCGAGAGTGATGGGCGGGCCGCGACGGGCGGCCGTTGAACTGCAGAACCGTTCGGCCCAGTGACCCCGAGCGGGTCGCTGGGCCGGACGTGGTGGCTAGCCCCCATCAGGCTGTCCCCTGCCACCGATGTCCAGGGCGGATGCGGTCGCGGGGCAGGACCGGACCTGATCGGCGACCATCGTGAGAAGTCCCGTGCGGGTAGCCGACCACCGACCCGTGATCGTCGGACAAAGGTGTTGCTCCGCGGACTGGCACGTGTCGACGGAACCGGCACCCGCGGGCTGCTCCCCGGGCTGCAGGTGTGCTTACGCCCCGCCTACTGAGCTCCGCATCGGCGAACTCACCCGGGCCTGGCCGTTGCTCAGTCCGGACTCTGGGGGGTTGCCTCGCGCGAGGGCGCGAGGGCGCGAGGGCGCGAGGGCGCGAGGGCGCGGGTGTGCGGCTGGCGGCGAAGCCGATGGTGGCGGCCAGCAACAGCAGCACGCCGCCGAGGTAGTAGACGGCGCGGATGCCCACGGTGTCGGCGAGCAGCCCGCCGACGCCGAGACGGGCCAGGCGCCCGCTCTGCCACAGCAGGTCCATCAGGGCGAAGATCCGCCCGCGCGTGCAGTCGGTGACGTGCGACTGCAGCAGGCTGTTGAAGGTGACAGCGCCGGTGGAGGTTCCGACGCCGTACACGGCCAGGGCGGCGGCGGCGACCGGCAGTGAGCGGACCGAGGCGAGCACCAGGTCGACCAGGCCGCGCAGCACATAGGGGCCGAACACGTACAGCGGGCGGCGCGGGTCGGGAATCAGCCGCAGCAGCAGAGTGGGGCCCAGGGCGGCGCCCACGCCGATCGCGCCGAGCAGGAGACCGTAGGCGTTCGCCGGGGCCCGCAGGTGCTCGGCGGCCAGCACCACCAGCAGCGCGCTGGTCGCCCCGGCCGACAGCGCGGCCAGCAGCTGGCCGATGGCCAGCGCGCGCAGCAGCCGGTCCCGGCCGACCATCGCCACACCCTCGCGGGCCTCGGCCAGCAGCCGGCGGCGGCCGACCTCACGCGGAGGCGCGACCAGCCGCAGTCCGCGTAGCGCCAGCGCCGAGACGACGAAGCTCGCGGCGTTGAGGCCGAACGCCCACCCCGGGCCGACGAGGGCGACCAGGCCTCCGGCCAGCGGCGCAAGGACGATCTGTGACAGCACCGCCGCCGTCCAGACGGCGCTGTTGGCCGCGACGATCTCCCGGTCGGCCACAACCGAGGGCAGCACGCTGTTGGCGGCCGGGTTGAAGAACGCCGCGCCGACCGACAGGCAGAACGCGACGGCGTAAATGACCAGCGGGTCGTCGTGCCAGACCACCAGAACGCCGGCCAGGGCGGCGCGCAGTACGTCGGCGGCGACCATGAGCTGGACGCGGGGCAGCCGATCGACGGCGACGCCGGCGATCGGGGCGATGAGCAGCACCGGGACGATCTCGGCGACCACGAGGCCGGCCACGCCCAGCCCCGAGCCGGTCAGCCGGTAGATCAGGATGGCCAGCGCGACGAAGCTGAAGATGTCGCCCCACTGGCTGACCGTCCGCGCCGTCCAGAGCCGCCGGAAGTCCGGCTGGGCCAGCACGGCGCGCATCCCCGGCCGCCGCTGATCCTCCGCCACGCCCCTCCTGTCCTTCGTCACCGGGGTTCCACTGCCCGACCGTCCGCGGCTAAGCCTCGCTCAGCCCTCGCCGGGTTGGCCGTCCTCGTGGACGTCCGGGCCTCCCCGTGCTGCCGTCCAGGCACTCCGGCACTGGCACCTGAGCGAACGCAAGCGACCCGCAGTGCCCAAGCACGATGTCTCCGCTCATGCGCAGCAGCTGGTCGGCTTGTCGGTGCGGAACAGTCCGGCGGCGATACGCAGCGCCTCGCTCATCGTGAGGTACGGCGCCCACGTGTCGGCCAGGTCGTCGACGGTCAGCCCGAACTTGATCGCGTAAGTGGCGGCCAGCATGACGTCGCCAGCGCCGTCGAGGGCGGCGTGCACGCCCAGCACCTGCCCGGTGTCGGCGTCGATGACCAGCTTGAGGGCGCCGCGGGTGTCCCGGTTGGCCAGCGCCCGCGGGATGTCCTGCGCGCCGAGCACCCGGCAGTCGCAAACGTGACCGCGCGCCAGCGCCTGCTCCTCGGTGAGGCCGGCGCCGCCCAGCTGCGGCGTCGTGAACGTCACCCCGGGCAATCCGCGGTAGTCCACTGTTGTCGGCGCACCGAGCGCTCCTGCGGCGGCGGCGTGCCCGGTTTGCGCGGCGACGTAGACGTACTGCGGCGCGCCGGACACGTCGCCGGCAGCGAAGATCCGCGGATTCGTGGTGCGCTGATGGGTGTCGACCACGATGAAGCCCCGCTCATCGGTCTTCACCCCGGCCGCCTCCAGACCCAGGTCCCCGGTGTCGGCGTACCGGCCGGTGGCCACCAGAAGTCGCTGCCCTGTCGCCGCCCGGCCGCCGCTTGTCGTGACCACGACGCCGTCGGCGCTGCCGGCCACGGCCACCCCGCGCTCCTCGACCACGGTGATGCCGTCGTCGGCGAACACCTCACGCAACACCGCAGCGATCTCGGGCTCCGTGTGCGGCGCGAACCGGCCCACGACGGTGACCTGCACGCCCAGGTGCGCGAAGAGCTGCGCCTGCTCCAGCCCGACGTAGCCGCCGCCCAGCACGACCAGCGACTCCGGCAACTCGGTCAGCTCCATCGCCGTGGTGGAGGTCAGGTAGTCGACGCCGGCCAGGCCGGGCAGGTCGGGGATGTGCGGGGCCGCGCCGGTGGCCACCACGTACGCAGGCGCCACCAGTGGCTGCCCGTCGACCTCGAGGGTCTGCTCGTCGACGAACCGGGCGTTCCCGTACCGGACGGGGAAACCGTGCGCCTCGGCGACGTCGGCGTACTTGACGTGCCGCAGCCGGTCGATGAGCTCCTGCTTCTGCTCGGTCAGTGCGGCCATGTCCACGTCGCCGGCGCCGGTCGGTACGGCCGGGAACGGGTTGGCCTGTGCACGGTGCCGCCGGCCGGCGGCGGCGAGCAGGTTCTTGCTCGGTACGCAGCCGATGTTCAGACAGGTCCCGCCCAGCGGTCCATGCTCGACCAGCACGGCGGACCTGCCTCGTGAGCGCGCCTCGATGCCGGCGGCCATCGCCGCCCCGCCGGTTCCGATGACGACCAGATCGACTGCGTCCATGGTGCCGCTCCTCCGCTTGGCTCGATGACCTGGTAGCCGACGCTAGGGCTTCCACTGCGCTGGAAGGTCAAGTCGTAGGCTGCGCCGGTGCGAATCGGCCAGCTCGCCGCCCGAACCGGGCTGACGACCAAGACGATCCGGTTCTACGAATCCGCCGGCGTACTTCCCGCACCGGCTCGGCGTCCCTCCGGCTACCGGGACTATGACGAGGACGCCGTCGACCGGTTGGCATTCGTCAAAGCGGCCCAAGCCGCCGGGCTCAGCTTGGCCGAGATCCGCGAGATCATCACGGTCCGGGCGAGCAGCGGAGCTCCGTGCCAGCACGTCCTTGCCCTGCTGGACAGCCACGCCGCCGACCTCGACCGGCGCATCGCCGAACTGACCGCGTTACGAGCGGACGTCGAACGGCTCCGCTCCCGGGCGGGCACCCTGGACCCGGCCACGTGCAGCCCCGCCGCCGTCTGCCAGGTGATACCCGCCGACGTCGTTGCGCAGCCCGTGCCCACCACCTGACGCCGGGTCAGGGCTCCCGACGCGCGAGCCCTGCTCTGCAGGGCCGCAGGTGAGACGACAGGATGGTGAGTCATCCATTTCATGCCTAGCGCCCTGCCCCTGCGTCGTGACGGGGCACTGTCCCGCCCGAGGCTGATCCTCCCAGTGAGGTGAAGGCCTCACTCCAGGGTGAGCCGGTACAGCTGCGGAGCTGGCGTTGCCGGCGAACTTGGCAGTGAGCGGGCGACAACGTCCCGACGGCTGCGGTGCAGAACACCCTGACGGGCCACGCTGGCGCGTGGCGCCGGCTGCGCCGGCATCAAGGTCCGCCTACGGCGGGCTGTCTTGTTCATCCCCCGACCCGTCCGGCAGCTCAGCATAGGGGCCTCCCGCGCCGTCTCCTCCCGACCGGACCAAGATCCTTCCGTCCTTCGGACGCTTCGCTGCGGAAGCATCTTGGTCCGGTCGTCCCCCGCCGTCGCTCCCGGCCCCTGAGCAGAGCTCTTTGCCGGACGGGCCGGGGGAATGGGTGGCCAGACACCCCTTCCGTAGTCCCTCCGTACCGGCGTCGGCTCCGGTTCACAGGAGGGGTTCAGATGACCAGCACCACCAGCAGAGCAAGAAAGCAGCAGGACAGCCGGGCACAGCGCAACCCGGCCGACCGGCAGGCGGCCGAGACCGCCCGCGCCGCGCGGATATCCGCGTTACACGAACAGATCGGTGCGCAGGTCGAGCGGCTCACTGCCGATCCGCAGTGGCGCGCCATGCTCGACGCCGCCGCCCGCTTCCACCGCTACAGCCTGGGGAACCAGCTGCTGATCGCGGTGCAGGGCGCCGAACGGGGATTCACCCCTACCCGGGTGGCCGGGTTCGGCACCTGGAAGTCCCTCGGCCGCTCCGTGGTCAAAGGACAGCGCGGCCTGGCGATCCTGGCGCCCTGCACCTACCGGGCCGGCAGCGACCACGACGAGCAGGCCGCGGAGGGGGCCGGCGAGACCGCCGCAGGGCCTAACTGCGGCGAGCCCGCCGACCGCCGCGACGGGCACTGCGCGGATTTCGGGTCGTGCACGTCTTCGACGTATCCCAGACCGATGGCCAGCCGCTGCCCGAGGTCAGGCCGCAGCTCCTGACCGGCGACGGCCCGGATGCGTTGTGGGAGTCGCTCGCGGCTCAGGTCGCCGCGCACGGCTACACCCTGGCCCGTGTCGACTGCGGGACGGCCAACGGGATGACCGACCCGGCCACCCGCACCGTGCGGGTCCGCCCGGACGTCGACCGGGCGCAGGCGCTCAAGACCCTGGCCCACGAACTGGCCCACATCGAGTGCGGACACACCGCCGACGGATTCGACTACACCGGCTGCCGAGGCCGGGCGGAGGCCGAGGCGGAGTCGGTGGCCTACATCGTCACGGCCTGGGCCGGGCTGGACTCCGGCGCCTACACCGTGCCCTACGTCGCCGCGTGGTCCGGTGGAGACACCGCCGTGCTGCGGGCGGCCGCCGCAACGGTCACCGCCGCTGCCGGGCGCATCCTTGCCCACCTCGACGGCGACGGCGAGGACGACCCGGAACCGACCAGCCCGGCCGGCCAGGACGCCTCCGGCGCCCTCCTGGTCGCGGCGTGAACGGGGGCGCGGCCATGCTCGCCGTTCTCCCCCCGAGCCAGGCGGCCGTCCTCGATCCGGGGTTGTCCCCGGACTGGACTGCCACCGAGCTGCGGATAAGCGCAGCCGTCACCGAGGCCGCTCTGACCGAGGCCCTGCAGAGACCCGCCGACCACCGGTGCCCGCTGGTTCTCGACTGCCCCGACCGCGACACCGCCGCCGTCCTGATCGGCGTGCTCGCGCGGCTGGCCGCCGCCAGCGGCGTCGCCGTCGGCGTGGCCGTCCACCCCATGCCGGACGGCTGCCAGCTACGGGCCGTCCTGCCGACGCTGTCCGGTCGCCGCTGGTGGCGCTTCTGGACCATCCGCACCTCCGGCGGCACGTCGTGAGCACGCAGCGCATCCCCCACCCCATCGACACCAACACCGATACCGGGCAAGGAGCACATGCCATGACCATCGACAGCACCCCCACCACCGACGGCACGGCGGCCGCCGACGCCGGTGCCGAGCTGAGCGTGCAGCAAATCGACCCGCGCACTCTGCTGGTCGACGCCAACGTGCGCCGCGACGCCCGCGTCGACGCCGACCTCATCGCCAGCGTCCGAGACCTCGGCGTGCTGGTCCCGATCATCGCCGTGCGCACCTCCGAGGGACCGCTGCGGGTCCGCTTCGGGCACCGCCGCACCCTGGCCGCCATCGAGGCCGGACGGCCCACCGTGCCCGTCGTCGTGGTCGCCGACGAAGCCGAGGACGACGCCGCGCAGGTCGAGCGACTGGTCACCCAGTGGGCCGAGAACGAGCACCGGGCCGGGCTGACCACCGCGGAAAGGGTCGGCGTGATCGCCCAACTCTCCGCGTTCGGCGTCAGCCCCACCCAGATCAGCAAGCGAACCCGCGCCAAGCGGAACGAGATCACCGCCGCCCTCGCGGTCGCCGGGTCGAACCTGGCCCAGGCCGCGACCGTGCGCTACGACTTCCTCGACCTGACGCAGGCCGCCACCGTCGCCGAGTTCGAGGACGATCCCGAAGCGGTCAAGGCCCTGGTCGCCTCAGCCAAGACCGGCCAGTTCGACCACACCGCCCAGCGGCTGCGCGACGCCCGCGCGGAGGCCGCCGAGCGGGAGCAAGTGGCCGCCGAGCTGCGGGCGGCCGGGGTGACCGTGATCGACCGCCCGCCCTACGGCGACACCCCCGTCCGGGAGTTGCACCGGCTCACCGACCCCGACGGCGCCGAGCTGACCGAGACCGGTCACGCGACGTGTCCCGGACACGCCGCCTACCTCACCCAGATGTCCGGATGGGTCCCGCCCGGCACCAAACCTCCCGCCGACGACGCCGACCTTCCCGGCGACCTCGACGACAAACCTTCCGACGACGCCGACGACGACGAGGGAACGGAGCCGGTGTGGCGTACCTGGACCGGCGTCCGGTACGTGTGCACCGACCCGGCCACGCACGGCCACCTCGACCGCTGGCGCGGGTACGACTCGGGCACCGACCGCAAGAAGGCCAGCGAGATGGACGAGGCCGAGCGGGAGGCCGCCCGAGCGCAGCGCCGCGACGTCATCGAGTCCAACAAGGCGTGGGCCAGCGCCGAGACCGTCCGCCGCGACTGGCTGCGCGGCCTGCTCACCCGCAAGACCGCGCCCAAGGGGAGCAACTCCTTCCTCGCCGCCGCTCTGGCCCACGACGCGGAGATCGTCGCCGGCATCGACGGCAACCACCTGGCCGCCGATCTGCTCGGCTGCACCGAGCGCACCGGATACGGCCGCTCCGCCGCACTCGGCGCACTCATCGAGCAGGCCAGCGACGCCCGTGCCCTCGTCCTGACGTTGGCGCAGGTGCTGGCCGGCTACGAGAACCGCACCGACCGCTCCGACTGGCGCAACGTGCGCGGGCACACCACCCGCTACCTGCAGTTCCTGCAGACCTGCGGCTACACCCTGGCCCCGGTCGAGCAACGCGCTTGCGGGCAGCAAGTGACCCCGGACGCGCCGTCCGAAGGAGAGAACATGGACGGCGAACTCGACGCGGCTGACCGGCCCTGATACCCGGCTGGCCGCCTCGTCCCCGTACGAGGCGGCCAGCCGCACCAGCTCGCACCTCGCCAGCGCCCACCGCCCGCCGACCCCGGCAAGATCACCCCTGCTTCCACTGACCCACTCCGAGAACTCCCACGTCCTGCCAGAAGCCCATCCCACGACGCCCCGGCCCCGGCACCCGCCGACCCGACCGACCGACGACGACGACGACCAGCCACCGGAGACCCGCCCGACCTACCAAGATCACGAGCCGACACACCTCATGCACTGCCGGCCGCGAAAGTTGCAGATTGCATCTAGTGCGGACTCGCGCCACAGCAGTTGAGGCGCTGACATCCTCAGTATCGACGTAGCTCGGCGGGCCGGTGTTCGGGCCCAAGTCGGTCGCGTATCGGCCGACCTAGCCACCTTCTGTCAGGCGACTTTCCTGCCAGCCTGCTGCACGCCCTCATCCGTCGGATGGCTCCCGATCCATCCCCGGCAAAGGGGCAGCAACGCGACCGGCCCGGCGGCCGAGGCGGTCGCCACCTGGGTGTCCGACACGTTCTCCGCGCCGGACGCCCCGGCCGCGGCCGGGCGTGCCACCCCGGCGGAGCCGCCGGCGCGGCCCTGGTCGGCGCTGACCGCCCGCTCGGACGACGACTCCCCGGCGATCGTGGAGACCGGGGGCGGTTCGGTCTCCTGGGCCCGGCTGTCCCGCCGGGTCGCGGACATCGCCGCCGGCCTGGCCGCGTCCGGGGTCCGTCCGGGGAACCGGGTGGCGCTGCTGCTGGAGCCCTCGGCCGACCTGACGGCCGCGGTCTACGCCACGTGGCGCGCAGGCGCCGTCATCGTCGTCGCCGACAAGGGCCTCGGCCTGCGGGGGATGCGGCGGGCACTGCGCGGCGCCGCACCGGACCACGTCCTCGGCAGCGCCGCGGGCCTGGCCGCCGCGCGGGCGATGGGTCTGCCGGGGACGCGCATCCTGGCCGGCCGGGCCACGGCCCCGGTCCGCCGTGCCCTCGCGGTGGAGCACGACCTGGCGTCGCTGGAGGCGCTGGGCCGGTCGTCGCCCGCGCCGCCGGAGTGCCCGCCGGATGCCGACTGCGCCGTCGTCTTCACCTCCGGGGCCACCGGCCCGGCCAAGGGCGTGGTCTACACCCAGCGCCAGGTCGGCGCCCAGCTGGAGCTCGTCCGGGCTGCCTACCGGCTCGCACCGGACGACTCGCTGGTGGCCGCGTTCGCCCCCTTCTCCATCCTCGGCCCCGGCCTCGGGATCGCCTCGTCGGTGCCCGACGTCGACGTCACGGCGCCGGGCACGCTCACCGCGGGCAAGCTGGCGGACGCGGCGGCCGCGGTCGACGCCACCGTGGTGTTCGCCGCCCCGGCCGCCCTGCGCCGGGTGGCCGCGACCGCCGGCGAGCTGACCGGCGAGCAGCGGACCGCGCTGCGCCGGATCCGGCTGCTCATGTCGGCCGGGGCGCCCGTGCCGCCGCCGCTGCTCCGCGCCCTGCGCGAGACCTTCCCGGCGGCGGAGCCGCACACGCCCTACGGCATGACCGAGGCGCTCCCGGTCACCGACGTCTCCTTCGACGAGGTCGAGGCCGCGGGCCCCGGGAACGGCGTCTGCGTCGGCCGCCCGGTGCCCGGGGTGGAGGTCCGGATCAGCCCGCTCTCCCCGCTCGGCGCCGCGGACGGGGCCCTCACCGGCTCCCCCGGCGTGACCGGCGAGATCTGCGTCCGCGCCCCGCACGTGAAGGACCGCTACGACGCGCTGTGGGCCACCGAGCGGGCCGCCGGCCGTGACCCGGGATGGCACCGCACCGGGGACGTCGGGCACCTCGACGGCGACGGACGGCTGTGGGTCGAGGGCCGGTTGGCGCACGTGGTCACCGCCGCGGACGGCCCGGTGACGCCCGTGGGACCGGAACAGCGGATCGAGGGCCTGGCCGCCGTCTCCGCCGCCGCGGTCATCGGCGTCGGCCCGGTGGGTGTCCAGGTCGCCGTGGCCGTCGTCGTGCCTTCCACCGCCGCCGGGAAGCGGCGCCCTCCCGTGCCGGCCCGGCGGGGACGGCTGACCGTGGCACCTCCCGGGCTCGCGGACGAGGTGCGCCGCTCGGCCGGGGTCGACGTCGCCGCCGTCCTCGTGACCGACGCCCTCCCCGTGGACATCAGGCACCAGTCGAAGGTGGACCGGGCGGCGCTCGCCCGGCGCGCGAGCCGGCTGCTCTCCGGGACGCCGGTCCGGTGGGCCGCCCGCCGCGGCACGGCGTGAGGGTCCTGGTCACCGGCGCCAGCGGGCTGCTCGGCCGGGTCACCGCCCAGCGCCTCCTGGCCCGCGGCGACGAGGTGACGGTGCTGCAGCGCCGCCGTGCCGGCCTGCCCTGCGCCGAGGTGCTCGGGGACGTCGCCGACCCGGCCGCGGTGGCGCGGGCGACCGCCGGGCAGGACGCCGTGGTCCACCTCGCCGCGAAGGTCGACGTCACCGGCCGGTGGGAGGAGTACGCGCGGGCCAACATCGAGGGGACCCGGAACGTCCTCGCCGCCTGCACCGCGGGCGGCGTCGAGCGGCTCGTGCACGTGTCCTCCCCCTCCGTCGCGCACGCCGGGGACCCGCTGTCCGGGGCGGCGGCCGGCGTCGCCGACCCGGCGCGGGCGCGGGGGTCCTACTCGCGGTCCAAGGCCGTGGCCGAGCTGGAGGCGCTGGCTGCGGACTCGGCGGGGCTCGCGGTGCTCGTCGTGCGCCCCCACCTGGTGTGGGGCCCCGGCGACGAGCAGCTGGTGGCGCGGATCGTCGCCCGGGCGAGGGCCCGCCGGCTCCCGGTCATCGGCACGGGCGCCGCGCTCATCGACACCACGTACATCGACAACGCCGCTGCCGCCCTCGTGGCCGCTGTCGACGCCTGCGGGCCCGTCCACGGGGAGGCGCTGGTCGTCTCCAACGGCGAGCCCCGGACGGTCGACGAGATCCTCCGCCGGCTGTGCGCTGCCGCGGGTGCTCCCGGGCCACGGGGACGGGTGCCGACGCATGCGGCGTGGCTGGCCGGCGCCGCCGTGGACGGCGTCTGGGCGGCGAGCGGCCGCAGGTCGACCCCTCCCCTGACCCGCTTCCTCACCGAGCAGCTGACCACCGCGCACTGGTTCGACCAGCGGCGGACCCGCACGGCACTCGGCTGGCGGCCGGAGGTCGGCCTCGACGAGGGCTTCGCGCGGCTGGCCGCCTGGTACGGCGGAGGTCCCCGGTCGCCGGCCGGGGACCTCCGCCGTCGCGGGGCGCCCTGACGTCAGGCGGCCGTCGCGCGGGCGGCCTCGTCGATCAGCCGGGCGACGACGTCGGGCCGGGAGACCGTGACGGCGTGCGAGGCGTCCACCTCGACGACGGACGACGAGGCGCGCTCGGCCATGAAGCGCTGCGCCTCGGCCGGGACGGCCAGGTCCTGGAGCGTGAGGAGGGTCCAGGACGGGATGGTCTTCCAGGCCGCCTTCGTCGCCTTGCCCGCCAGCGCGTCGGCGATGATCGGCCGCTGCGTGACGGCCATGAGCTCGGCGACGTCCGCCGGCACGTCGGCGGCGAAGATCGCGTGGAACTTCTCCTGCTCGATGTACAGGTCCTCCGCGGTCTCCCCCTCGGGCCCCCGCACGGCCACCGGGCGCAGCGCCGCGCCGAGCTCGTTGCCCGGGTACCTCCCGGCCAGCTCGCCGGTGCTCTCGCCCTCGTCGAGCAGGAAGCTGGCGACGAACACCAGCGCCGTCACCCGCGGGTGCCCCTCGGCGGCCTCGCTCATCACGCTGCCCCCGTAGGAGTGGCCGGCCACCACGACCGGGCCGTCGATGCTGTCCAGGACGTCGCGCAGCAGCGCGGCGTCGCCGTGCAGCGAGCGGAGGGGGTTGGCGACCCCGATCACGGGATAGCCGTCCCGCCGGAGCCGGGCCACCACGCCGTTCCAGCTCGACGAGTCGGCGAAGGCCCCGTGGACGAGCACCACCGTGGGCGTGGCGGTGGGGGTCTCGAGCGTGCTGCTGGTCATCGATCTCTCCCTCTCGGTCGGCGGACGACGCCTCGTCGCCCGTGCGGTCGCACCACCTCGTGCGCTCCCCCGCCAACGCCTCCGGTATGCGATATATTGCATGTCGCCAGCCGTGCCGGGAGGGCACCGCCGCGCACTTTCCCGTTCCGCCCGGACACCCGCAGGAGGACCACCCCGTGCCGATCCCCTCGACCGGCCCCGGCGTCGACCGCGGCCTGCTGCGCGACGACGTCCACCGCCGCCTGCGCGACGCCATCGTCGACGGCACGTTCGCCCCCGGCGAGCAGCTGCGGGACCTGGAGCTCGCGACGTGGCTGGGCGTCAGCCGGACCCCGGTCCGCGAGGCGCTCCTCCGGCTCGCGCACTCCGGCCTCGTCCACACCCAGCCCGGGCGCTCGACGGTCGTGACCACCCTCGACGCCCGCGGTGTCCGCGATGCCCGGGACGTCGTCGCCGCGATGCACGAGCTCGCGGTCCGCGAGGCAGTCCCCGCGCTGGTGGAGGCGGACCTCACCGCCATGCGGGAGGCCAACCGCCGGTTCGCCGCGGCCGTCGACGCCGGGGACGTCGAGCAGGCGCTGCTGGCGGACGACGAGCTGCACGGCGTCCCCGTGCGCATCGCGGGCAACCGCGCGCTGGAGACGGTGCTCGAGCAGTTCACGCCGACGGTGCGCCGCGCGGAGCGGCTGCGGTTCGGCTCCCTCCGCGGCCGGGCCTCCCCCACCCGGCACGAGGAGCTCATCCGGCTGTGCGCCGCCGGCGACGTCGACGGCGCAGCCGCCGTCGCCTACGACACCTGGCACAGCCTGCCGAGCGACGAGGGCTGACCGCCGGGGGCGCGTCGTCGTCACGGCGCGATGACGAGCTCCGCGATGCGGTCGCCGTCCATCACGAACCGGTACCGGAGGTCGGCGACGCCCCCGGGGAAGTCGCCTTCCAGGTGGTTGACCGCGACCCAGCGGCCGTCGCCGGCCCGTTCGGCCCCGACGAGCTCGGTGGTGTAGCTGAACGCGGCGCCGGCGTGGGAGAGGAAGCCGCGGATCTCCTCGGTCCCCCGGTAGGTCGTCCCCTCGTCGACGACGACGGCGCCGGGCGCGAAGGCCCGCAGCGCAGTGTCCGCGTCGCGGGCCGCGTGCGCGGCGAGGTAGCTCCGGATCGGGGCCGGGAGCTGGTCGGGTCGGATGCTGGCCTGGGTGCTCATGGCCCGACCCTGCGGCTTCCCGGCGCGGGAGGGTCAAGCACTGGACCCTCCCCCGGGGAGAGGGTGCAGAGTGCTCCCGTGCTGTCGATCGGTGAGTTCTCCCGGCTGACCCACCTCAGCGTGCGCACGCTGCGGCGGTACCACGACGCGGGCCTGCTCGAGCCGGCGACCGTCGACCACACCACCGGCTACCGCTACTACACCGCCGGGCAGATCCCGGCCGCCCAGGTCATCCACCGGCTCCGCGAGCTCGACGTCCCCCTGCCCGATGTGCAGCGCATCCTCCGCTCCCCCGACCCCGGTACCCGTGCCGCGCTGGTGGCCGACCACCTGCAGCGGCTGGAGTCGGAGCTCGAGCGGACGCGGGCCGCTGTCGCCTCGCTGCGCCGGCTGCTGCAGCCCGAGCCGGCCCCGCTGCGGGTCGAGCTGCGCACCGTGCCGCAGGCGACGGTGGCCGCCGTGGAGGACGAGGTGGCGCACGACGAGGTCCTCACCTGGTACGCCGGCGCCATGGCCGAGCTCGACGCCGTGGTCCGGGAGCCGGCCGGCGCCCCCGGGACGCTCTGCGACAACGCCCTGTTCGAGCACGGCCGCGGCCACCTCCTCGTGTACCGGCCGACCGCCCACCCGCCGCGCCGCGGACGGGTGCACCCGGTGACCCTGCCGGCCGTGGAGCTCGCCGTGACCACCCACGTCGGCCCGCACGACGACATCGACGTCACCTACGGCGAGCTGGGCGCCTGGGTGGTGGCCAACGCGCTGGCGGTGGCCGGGCCGGTGCGGGAGCGCTACCCCGTGGGCCCGCGCGACACGGCCGACCCGTCGGCGTGGCGGACCGAGATCGGCTGGCCGGTCTTCCACGTGGGGCCGGGCTGACCGCCCCGCCGCACCTCCGACCGACGAACCGCCCCCCGCGGGTCGCTAGCGGGAGATCGACAGGTCGGCCGCGTATCCCAGGCGCCGCACCTCGGCCAGCAGCCGCTGACCGGCCGCGACCCGGTCCGGGCCGCTGAGCTGGAACAGCAGCCGCACCGGGCCGCGGTGCGGCACCCACAGCCCGGGGCCGACGGCCTGCCCCTCGGCCGCGAGCGCGGCGGCGACGTCGTCCGGGACGCCGACCGTGCGGCGCTCCGGGTCGACCGGCTCGGCGGGCGCCACGCTCAGCACGACCGACGTGGACACCGGCCCACCGTAACGGCGGACCCGGTCCTCGAACGCGGTCGTCGCCTCGCTTGCGGCGCTCCCCCGCCGGCCTCACCCGGGACGGTGGGCGGCGGCCGCGGCCAGCGCACCCAGGCTGTTGGTCGCCAGGTGGAGCAGGACAGGGGCCAGCAGGCTGCCGCTGCGGAGCCGTAGCCAGGCGAAGAGGACCCCGGCCGCTGCCGTGACGGCGCAGCCCAGGAGGACGACGGCGAACAGGCCTGCGCCCCCGTCCGCCAGCGTGTTGGCCCTGGCGGCGCTCAGCGTGGGGCGGATGTGCCAGATCCCGAAGAGCGCCGCGGACACCGCGACGGCCGTGCGCGGCGGGAGCAGCCGCAGCAGCGCCGCCAACAGGACGCCGCGGAAGGCGACCTCCTCCCACACCACGGTGCCCAGCGGGATCCGGACCAGCGCCTGGTGGGCGATCTCCCCGGAGCCCGCACCGGCGAGCCGCGCGTCGGCCAGCAGGGGGCGGACCGCCGGGACGGCGAGTGCGACCGCGTAGCCGGCGGCGACCACGGCGGCGCACACCCCACCCCAGCCGATCCCCGCCCGCGCGCGACGCCGCTCGAGACCCAGCTCCTGCCAGGTGGTGCCGGCGAACCGCGCTCCCGCGAGGAGCAGGCCCGTCGCGGCCAGGTTCACCGGGACGTAGGACTGCGGGTAGCCCGGCAGCCGGGTGATGACGACGTTGTTCCAGGCACCGAGGAGCACGGCGACGGAGGCGGCGAACACGAGCCCGCCCCGGCGGCCTGCTGCGCGAGCATGCACCCGTGCGTTCTTCCCCGCTCGCGCGCCGGCTCACCTTGGCCGCCGTGGCGCTGCCGTGCGCCGCCGTCGTGACGGCCTGCGGTGAGCTGTCGGCCGGTGCGCTCCTCGCGGTCGGCACCGCCGGCACCGTCGTGGTCGTCGCGGGCCTGCTCCGGGAGGCGGGCGCGGCCGCTCCACCGGTGGGCCGGCGCGGCCTGCCGTGGCTCGCGCTCGTCACCGCCGCCGTCCTCTGGGAGCTGGTGGCGCTCGCGCGCGACGCGCTGCCGACGGCGAGCGATCTCGCCGACCCCCTCCTCGCCCCGCCGCTGCTGCGCGGCGCCGCCACCGTGGGCTGGCTGGCGGTCGGCGCCTGGCTGCTCGCCCGGCCACGGCGATGACGGGCGGCGAGCTCGTGAGCGCCGCCGTCTTCGCGGGGCTGCTCGCCGCCGCCCTGGCGACCGAGGTCTGCGCCCGGCTCGGGCTGGGTCCGGCCGGCGCGGGGCAGGCGCTCGGCGCCGCGATGCGGACGGCGCCGGGCCGCGCGGTCGTCCTGCTCACCTGGCTGTGGCTCGGGGTGCACCTCCTGGCCCGGTGACGGGGTCGTCCCGGAGGGGTCACGCGTGGGGAACCGGTCTCCTGAGCCGGCGTCGCCGCGGCCGCGAACGGCATAGGTTCCCGGCGTGGACGTCGTCGTGGAGGTGGGTGGCTGGGAGCACGAGTGCTGCGGGGAGGCGATCGAGCGGAACCAGCTCGTGGACTTCCGGTGCATCCGCTACCAGGGGCCCGACGGCCGGGTGCGGCTCGCGGAGAGCCACCACGGCGGCCTCGACGTCCCGGCCGACGAGCGCGTCCGGGGACGGGTGACCGAGCTCCACGTGGTCCGCGACGGAGGGGTCGCGCAGGACGTCCTCCGCGTACCCGGCGGGGCGGCGCTGCGCGGCTTCGACGAGCAGGACGACGGCCACCTGGAGGACCCGTGGACCGGCGCCGTCCTGCCCCCGGGCCACGCGGAGTTCCTCGTGACCGTGCGGACGTCCCGGTAGCGGCGGTCAGGGCACCCGGGCGCCGGGCCCGGTGCGCCCGCCGGGTTCGTCACCCGAACGTCACGAACCCGTCAGGTGGGCGGCGTACCGTCGGTGGGACAGGTGGTCACGTGACGAGGAGGAGCCGCAGCCGGTGAGCCGGCGCCCATCGCGGAGGATCGCGGATGCGCGAACTGATGGAACGGGCGGAGTCGCTGGCGGCGCTGGATCGGGCGCTGCTCGGCGCGGCGCGTGGTCGTGGCTCGGTGGCACTGGTGAGCGGGGAGCCCGGTATCGGCAAGTCGGCTCTCGTGACGCGGTTCGCCGAGCAGCACCGGGACGACGCGCGGGTGCTGGTCGGGCTGTGCGACGACCTGGCCACGCCCCGCCCGCTGGCCCCCTTCCGGGACATCGCCCAGGCCCTCCCCGCCGCGGTGGCGGAGTCGCTGCGCGAGGCGACGGCACCCGGAGCGTTCCCCGCCCAGCTGGTCGAGGAGCTCCGCCGGGGTCGCGCGCCGACCGTGCTCGTCCTCGAGGACGTGCACTGGGCCGACCAGGCCACCGTGGATGCCATCACCGTGCTCGGCCGCCGGGTGGCGTCGCTGCCGGTGCTGCTGGTGCTCACGCTGCGCACCGGCGAGGTCGAGCCCGGCCATCACCTGTGGGGAGCGCTGGACGCGGTGCAGCACGCGACCTCGGTCACCCTTGGAGCTCCCGCCGCTCTCGCGGGCCGCCGTGGTCGCGCTGGCGGGCGAGGACGCCGACCGCGTCCTCGCGCTCACCGGGGGCAACCCGTTCTTCGTGACCGAGCTGATCGCCTCGCGCGAGGGGCCGCCACCGCC
Source organism: Blastococcus sp. KM273129 (assembly GCF_021698995.1). Classification (NCBI taxonomy): domain Bacteria; kingdom Bacillati; phylum Actinomycetota; class Actinomycetes; order Geodermatophilales; family Geodermatophilaceae; genus Blastococcus; species Blastococcus sp. KM273129. The sequence goes on from NZ_SSXB01000033.1 coordinate 19,300, forward strand.
CTCGCTCGCGCACGCGGTGCTGGCCCGGGTGGCCCGTCTGGACGAGCGGCCACGCGCCCTCCTCGAGCTCGTCGCGATGGTGCCCGGCCGGGTGCGGACGGCCCTCCTCGACACCGTCGAGCCCGGGTGGCCGGAGCAGGCAGAGCAGGCGGAACGCCGGCAGCTGCTGACGAGCGACCCGCGGCACGTCCGCTTCTGCCACGAGCTCACCCGCGCGGCCGTGCGGTCGAGCGTCCCACCCGTCCGGCGGCGGCTGCTGCACCGGCGGATCCTGCAGGGCCTCCAGGAGGTCGGCGGAGAACCCGCCGACCTGGTGCACCACGCGGAGGCGGCCGGCGTGACGGAGGTCGTCGCCGAGCACGCGCTCCCCGCAGCCCGGCAGGCCGGGGCGATGGGTGCGCACCGCGAGGCGCTGGCCCACCTGCGCCGTGCCGTCCGCTTCGCCGACCGGCTCGCACCGGCCGAGCAGGCGCGGTCGTGGGAGGAGCTCGCGGGTACGGCGTGCGTCGTCGGCCGTGGCGACGAGGCCGTCGCCGCCGCCACCCGGGCGATCGAGCTCCACGACGACCTGGGCGATCACCTGGGGGCCGGGAGGTGCACCGCCCTGCGGTCGCACCTGCACTGGTTCGCCGGTGAGGGCGCGGCGGCCTGGGCGGACGCCTGCTCGGCGGTCCGCCGGCTCTCCCGCGCCGGATGTCCCGCCGGGCTCGCGCAGGCGTACGTGGCCGTCGCCGAGCTCGCCATGCTGGCCAGCCGGGCCGACGACGCCCTGCACTGGGGGGTGCGGGCGCTGGAGCTGGCCTGGGAGGACGCCGGTGTCCGGAGCCGCGCGCTCGCCGTCCTCGGTGCGACCCGCATGCAGCTGGACGCGACCGACACCGGGACGCTGCGCGAGGCCATGGACACCGCCCTCGCGGCGGAGGAGCACCACCACGTCGTCCTGATCCACACCTCGCTGGCCTTCATCAGCCTGCAGTGGGTGCTTCCTGAGGCGGCGCTGGCGCACGTCGAGCGCGGTCGCCGGTACGCGGCCGAGCACGAGGTGGACACCATGGCCGGCTACCTCGACGCCGTCCGCGCGTGGCTCCTGCTGCGCCGCGGCCGGGCCGAGGAGGCCGTGCGGCTGGCCGGGGCGGCCCTCGACCGGTCCGCCGCGCGCGGCGTCGCCGTGGCCGGCCTGGTCGCGCGCACGGTGCTCGCGGAGCGGGCGGTCCGGTCCGGCGACGACGACGCCGACGCGCTGCTGGCCGAGCTCGCGGCCGACGCCGACCGCACCGGTGAGCTCAAGCGCATCGCGCCCGTCTTCGAGCTGCAGGTCGAGCGGGCACTCACCTGCGGCGACCCCCTGCCGGTGCGACGGCTGGCCGAGATCTCCCGCATCGTCGGCGACCAGCCGCTGAGGCGTGGCGGCGCCGGTGCCCGGATCGCCGCGTGGGCCGCCGTCTGCGGGCGGCACCTCCCCGTCGACGGGCCCGTCCCGGAGCCCCACGCGGCGATGATCCAGCGGGACTGGGTGGCCGCGGCCGACGCGTTCGGCCGCGCCGGCTGGGTGCACGACCGGGCGTTGCTGCTGTCCCTCTCCCACTCGGCCACGGCGCTGGCGGAAGGGCTGGACCTGGCCCGCGGGTGCGGTGCGCGGCCGCTGGAGCAGCGGATCAGCCGCCGCATGCGGGAGCGCGGCATCACCGTCCCCCGCGGGCCGTCACCCTCGACGCTGGCGAACCCCGCGGGCCTGACCGACCGGCAGCTGGAGGTCCTGGCGCTGCTGCGGGAAGGTCTCGGCAACGCCGGCATCGCGGCGCGCCTGCACATCTCACCGCGGACCGTGGAGCACCACGTGGCGGGGATCCTCGCCAAGCTCGGTGCGGCCTCGCGCGCCGAGGCGATCGCCAGGTCCACCCGGTTGGGCACCCTTCCGTAGGTGCCGCCGAAGGCATCGGCGCGCGTCGCTGCCCCGGGATACGCGTGCGAGCACCGATGCCCGGGGCCCCTGCCGTCCCTAGCGTCGGAGGTGGCGGCCCACCCGGCCGCGAGACCCGTCCGACCGACCCAGGAGACGGCCATGACCACCACCGCGACGGCCAACGGCATCGACGTCCGAGCGCTCGCCGAGACCATCGACGCCATCAAGGAGGACCCGAACCTGGCCTCCTTCACCTTCCGCGCCCGCAGCAGGTGGCAGGAGGGCACCTACAACACCGGGGAGATCCGGGCGTTCACGCACGCCGGCAGCCAGGACGAGAGCAGGGCCGCCGCGTTCACCCTGCACGGCGACGAACCGCCCGTGCTCCTCGGCGCCAACCGCGGGCCCAACGCCGTCGAGCTGCTGCTCCAGTCGCTGGCGTTCTGCTACGCGGTCGGCTACGTGGCCAACGCCGCGGCCCGGGGCATCGAGGTCACGGGCATGGAGTACGACATCGAGGGCGACTTCGACGTCCGCCCGTTCCTCGGTCTGGACGGGCCGCGCCCCGGCTTCACGGCCATCCGCGCGCGAGCCCGCGTCTCCAGCCCGAACGCGACCCCCGAGCAGCTGCAGGAGCTGTGCCGGTACGTGCAGGAGACGTCCCCGGTCCGCGACTCGCTGGTGAACCCGGTGCCCGTCGAGACCACGCTCGAGGTCGTCCGAGAGGCGACCTGACCGACGACCCCTTCGAGGAGGAGATCACCATGGCAGGCACCACCTCGGCAGCCATCGACCAGGACGTGCTCACCGGCAAGGTGCAGGACATGTACCGGGCGGTGGCCAGGACACCGGCCCAGGAGTTCCACTTCGAGACCGGCCGTGCGCTGGCCGAGCGCCTCGGCTACCCGCCGGAGGACCTCGACCGCATCCCCCCGGGGGCCATCGAGTCCTTCGCCGGGGTCGGCTGGTTCTTCGACCTCGCCGACCTGCAGGCGGGTGAAGCCGTGCTCGACCTCGGCTCGGGGTCGGGCATGGACGCCTTCTTCGCCGCCCTCCGCGTCGGCCCCACGGGCCGGGTGGCGGGGATCGACATGACCGACGCGCAGCTGGAGAAGGCCGAACGGCTCCGGGAGGAGCACGGCATCGACCACGTCGCCTTCCGGGCGGGGCGGATCGAGCAGCTGCCCTTCCCGGACGCGGTCTTCGACGCGGTGATCTCCAACGGGGTGATCAACCTGACCCCGGACAAGGAGGCCGTGTTCGCCGAGGCGGCCCGCGTCCTGCGGCCCGGCGGCCGGCTCGCCATCGCCGACATCGTCACCGAGGAGGCCTTGACCGAGGCGATCGTGTCGAACGTCGACCTGTGGGCGTCCTGCATCGGCGGTGCGCCGCGCCGGGAGGTGTACGAGCGGGCCATCACCGCGGCGGGCCTGCGGGTGGAGCACGTGCGGCCCAACCGCTACGAGTTCCTGTCCGAGCAGGCACGCAACGCCAGCGAGCAGTACGGCGTCCGCAGCGTCTCGGTGCTGGCCCGCAAGCCGTGACCCGGCGGCGGACACGAGCCGGGTCGCTGCGGCCGCTCACCGCACCGGCCGCCGGCCCTCAGCGGTCGCCGTCGTCCCCGGACGACGGCGAGCGCTCCTCGGCGAGCCGGTCGGCGAACAGCGGCGGCAGGTAGCGCAGCATCAGCGCCGACCACACCACGTGGGTGAGCACCGGCGCCTGGATGCCCCCGGTGATCCGGCGCTGCTGCGCGAAGATCAGGCCCATCGGCACGCTCGCCAGCACCAGCGCGGGGTTGCGCGTGGCGGTGGTGGCCAGTCCGTAGACCGCCGTCGAGACGAGCACCGGCCGCCGGGCCCCCGCGGCCGCGTACAGCGCACCGCGGAAGAAGACCTCCTCCGCGACGCCGTTGGCCAGCGTGGTGGTCGCGACCAGCGGGGCCGAGCCCTGGTCGGCGTACCGGAGCACCGACCCGATCGCCCGGGCCAGGACCGGGATCCGGCGGGCGACCAGCGCCGCGGCGTAGAAGACGCCGAAGGCCCCGACCCCGGAGGCGATCGGCGTCAGCACCGGCCGCTTCAGCAGGTCCCCGGGCCCGAACATCCGCCCGAGGTGCAGCGGCCCCGACGCGAGCCCACCGACCACCCAGGTACCGGCGACGCCGAGGGTCAGCCCGTAGAACCGCGGCGACCCCGGGGGCGTCGACAGCGAGACGCCCAGCAGCGACGCGCCGGCCACCGCGACCGCGCCGGTGACCCGCCGTCGCCGCCGGAAGGCCTCGTCGCTCTCCCAGTGGTCCCGTGGCACGCGGCGCAGCAGCGGCAGGACGGCCCGGCGGGCCCGTGCCCGCAGCACCCGGGACACCCGCCCGCGGGTCACCGGCGCGCCCCCCGGCTCAGCCACCCGCGGCGCCGCTCCCCCACCTTCCGCCGGCGCTCCCGCGCCCGCTCGACGAGCGCGGTCATGACCATCTCGTCGTAGTCCACCGGCTCGAACGGGACCACCGAGCGGATCGCGTCATCGGTGACGACCACCTCGATGGTCATCGAGTCGATGAGCGACCGGCCGGTGGCGACGTCGACGTCGGTGACCAGGGCCAGCCAGCGCGAGGACAGCTGCGGGCTGAGCAGCGGCACGGGGACGACGAACAGGTGCCGGTTCTGGATGTCGGCGACGCGCGTCAGCATCTGCAGGTAGGTGAGCACCTCGGGGCCGCCCACCTCGAACACCCGCCCCGCCGCCTCCGGGGCGTCGAGGACCCCGACCAGGTACCGGACGACGTCGGCGACCGCGATCGGCTGCGTCCGGGTGCTGACCCACCGGGGCGTGACCATGGCCGGCAGGTGGGCCACGAGCTGGCGGGTCATCTCCCAGGAGACCCCGCCGTGGCCGACCACGATCCCGGCCCGCAGCACGGTCACCGGCACACCGGTGCTGCCCAGCAGCTCCTCGACCTCGCGGCGGCTGCGCAGGTGCCGGGACAGCCGGTCACCGTCCTTGCCGAGGCCGCCGAGGTAGACGATCCGGCCGACGCCGGCCGCGGCGGCGGCCCGGGCGAAGGCGCGTGCCGCGTCGGCGTCCTTGCGCTCGAAGTCGGGGTCGCCCAGGGAGTGGACGAGGTAGTAGGCGGCCTCGCAGCCCTCGAGCGCCGCCCGCAGCGAAGGCTCGTCGCCGACGTCGCCGGCCACCGGGGTACCCGACCCCGTGTACCGCTCCGGACGCCGGGTCATCGCCCGGACGTCGTGGCCCGCCCCCGCCAGGGCGGTGGCCAGCCGGCTGCCGACGAACCCGGACGCGCCGGTGACCAGGATCCTCACCGGCCCAGCCTCACCCGGCCGGACGCCCGGCGCGACCCGGCCGGCACGGGGACCGGCCCGGGACCACCCCGCGCGGCCCGGGCGGGTGCGTCAGGTGCGGGTGCCGGCGGTGCTCCCGGTGCCCTGGGTCGCCGGCGACGGCGCGGGCGGTGGCGCCGGCGGGCCGGGCTGCGCCGGGACGGCGCCCGAGGGCGGGCGCCGGTGGGCCCGGTGCACCGCGAGCGCGACCAGCAGCACCCCAGCGGCCAGCAGCAGCCCGCCGGTGACCAGCAGCCCGACGGCGATCCAGGTCAGCTCGGGCGCCGTGGCCCCGGCCCGCGCCTGCACCGCCAGCCCGGGCCCGCCGTCGGCCTGCATGACCACGACCGTCCAGGCGCCGTCGGCCGGGCGCCAGGTGAGCGTCTGCGTGCCGGGGCCGCTGGTCTGCGCCGCCCAGATGCCCAGCTCGCCGGGCGGCTGCTCCGGTGGCCCGCCGGGCACGTCGGTGGCGCGGTCCACCCGCGGTCCGTCGCCGGGCCACGTCCCGCCGAGGTCCTCCACCACCCGGTGCGCGACGCCGGACAGGTAGCGGTCGACCGCGGCCGTGCGGGCCACCCCGACGAAGATCTCGGTGCCGGGCTCGGCAGCGGTCACGTCCAGCCTGGCCGTGCCCAGGAACTCGTCGAGCACCCACTGCTCGCCGGCGGTGTCCAGCCGGATGCTGTCGGAGACCAGGGCGTGCTCCTCGGTGGCCAGGTCCACGGTCGGCGTCCAGAGGTAGCCGTCGTCCCGCTGGGCCTGGTCGGCCCAGAGCAGGGCTCCGCCGCTGCCGAGCAGACCGGTCGCGGTGAACAGGAGCACGGAACCGACCACGACCGAGGTGACGCGGCCGGCCGTCCAGGTGCTGCGCGGCGGCGTCGCCGGCGCGGCGGTTCCCGGGTCGGCGGCCGGTGCGGGCACCGGCGCGGCCCCGGCTCCCCCCGGTGCCGCGGGCTGCGGACCACGGGGCGCGGACCCCGGGTCGGTCCCGCCCATGTCCAGCCGGAACGGCGGGTAGCGGTCGGTCATCAGACCGACGTAGGCGGCGACGCGCAGCGCCCACCGGTCCATGCCCAGGACGAAGTCGTAGAGCGGACGCGGGTAGCGGCCGGTGAACAGCAGGACGACCGCCGCGATGAACACCAGGAGCCCGACCAGCCCACCGGCGCCCCAGCCGGAGTCCCAGCCGTCGTCCGGACCCGTGCGGGTGCCCAGCCACAGCCCGCCGCCGATGAAGACGGCCAGCACCAGGTAGTGCGGGATGGCCAGCAACCACCACTTCACCAGCACCAGCCCCCGCGACAGCCGCTCCGGGTAGGCGACGTCCAGGCGCGCCGGGTAGTCCGGCACGTCGGCCAGGGTGAACGGCGGGTACCGGTCGGTGCCCAGCGCCGCGTACCCGTAGTAGTGCACCCGCCAGGTCCAGCGCAGCACGCCGACGTTGAAGTCGAAGATCGCCCGCGGGTAGCGGGCGGTGAACAGGATGGCGAAGAACGCCACGACGCCCAGCACGGTGAAGGCGACCCACAGGAACGCCAGCACGACGTAGTGCGGGATCAGCAGCAGCCACTTCACCAGCCACAGCCATCGGGACAGGCCCGGCTCCAGCGCCGCGTCCACGCGAACCGGGTAGGGCACGAACGTCTCGGTCACCGCAACTCCTCGGTCTCGTCGGCGCCTCCGACGCTCCGCCGTCCCCCGGACGCCGGACACGGGCCAACGGGTCCTGCACGCAGGGACCTCCGGACGTGCCGGAAGCCCTCCCTCTCCCCCGCACGGCCGAAGGTCACCGGTCGCCCGGGCCCCTGGCCACTGCCCACGCCGGGGCGTGTGGCCGACGGTCGAGGGAGCCGACGGACGGAGGACCTTCGTGCCCGATCCACGACTGCCGGGCGACGCGGCCCGCACGACCGGTGCCGGCCTGCCGGTTGGAGCCCGGTGACCGCCGTCGAGGTGGCGGGGCTGCGCAAGCGGTACGGCGACCTCGTCGCGGTGGACGACCTGTCGTTCCGGATCGAGCAGGGCGAGGTTTTCGCGCTGCTGGGCCCCAACGGCGCGGGCAAGACCACGACCGTGGAGATCCTGGAGGGCCACCGCCGGCGCGACGCCGGAGACGTCCGCGTGCTGGGCTACGACCCGCAGACCGGCGGGCGGGAGTTCCGCGAGCGGATCGGCATCGTGCTGCAGGAGGCCGGCTTCGACGAGGACTTCTCCGTCCGGGAGCTGGTGCGGCTGCACCGCGGGCTCTACCCCCGCCGGCTGGGCGTGGACGAGGTCATCGACCAGGTCGGCCTCACCGACAAGCGCGACGCCCGGGTCAAGACGCTGTCGGGTGGCCAGCGCCGCCGGCTCGACCTGGCCCTCGGTCTGGTGGGCGACCCCGAGCTGCTCTTCCTCGACGAGCCCACCACCGGCTTCGACCCCTCCGCCCGCCGCCGCGCCTGGGAGCTGGTCGAGGGGCTGCGCGCCCTGGGCACGACCGTGCTGCTGACCACCCACTACATGGACGAGGCCGAGCACCTGGCCGACCGGGTCGGCATCGTGGTGCGCGGCCGGCTGGTCGCGCTCGGCACCCCGGCGGAGCTGGCCGCCGGGCAGCAGGACGCGGTGGTCAGCTTCCGGCTCCCGGCGGGCGTCGCCGCCGCCGACCTGCCGCCGCTGGACGGCGTCCCGGTCGCCGACGGGCTCGGCTGGGAGCTCACCACCCCCCGGCCCACGGCCACCCTGCACGCGCTCACCGGCTGGGCGCTGGAGCGCGGGCTGCAGGTCCCGGCGCTCTCCGTGCGCCGCCCCTCCCTCGAGGACGTCTACCTGCGGCTGACCGGTGAACCGGCGGACGACGGCGGGGCGGCCACCGCCCCCGCGGGCCGGCCGTGACCCGCACCGCCGCTCCTCCCGGCAGCCGGCGGGGCGGTCGACCCGGGACGGGGGCGCTCCTGGCCGCCGAGCTGCGCTACGTCCTCACCGACATGTGGCGCTCGCGCGTGGTGCTCGTCTTCAGCATCGCGCTGCCGCTCGTCTGGCTGCTCGTCATCGGTGCCGCGGCCGGGAACGACGTCCTGGACGAGGCCACCGGCCTGCGGGTGATGCAGTTCGCCACCCCCACCGCGGTCGCCCTGGGGGTGCTGTACTCCGCGTACCCGCCGGTCGCGATCGGGCTGGCCGAGGCCCGCGAGCGGGGGGTGGTCAAGCGGTTCCGCGGCACCCCGCTGCCGTCGTGGTCGTACGTCGCCGGCCGGATCGGTGGCGCGGTGGTGTACGCGTTCGCCGCGGTCGTCGCGGCCGTCGCGGTCGGCGTCGTCGGCTTCGGTGTCCAGATCATCGGCCGCACGCTGCCAGCGACCGTGGTCACCCTGGTGCTCGGCACCGCCTGCTTCGCCGCCCTCGGCCTCGCCGTGGCGGCGGTCTCCCCGACCTCGGCCGTCGCCCAGGCGGCCTCGGTGAGCACCGCCGTCGTGCTCGCCTTCGTGTCCGGGGTCTTCACCATCGGCGGCGAGCTGCCCTGGATGGCCGCCGTGGGTGGCATCTTCCCCGTGCGCCCCTTCGCCGAGGCGCTGCGCGACCAGTTCGACCCGTTCTCGCCCGGCGCCGGCTGGAACCCCGCCGCGCTGGCCGTCCTGCTCGCCTGGGGGCTGGCGGGCGCGCTGGTCTCGGCGCGGTACCTGGGCCGTGACCCGGGCAGCCGGGCGAGCGGCGAACCTGCCGGACCGTCCCGGACGGCGAGCCGGGCGGGGGTCGCCCGGCCCCGGACCGAGGTCGTGGGGCACCGGCCGGGGTCCACCGCGCTGGTGCTCGGGCAGGCGGTCGCCGCGACCCGCTCCACGTGGCGCGACGGCGGCTCGGTCTTCTTCGCGCTGGCCATGCCCGTCGGGCTGTACGCGCTCCTCGTCGCGATGGCCGGCAGCGGGGAGGTGGTCGACGGCATGCCGTTCCCCACGCTGTTCGCCGCCAGCATGGCCGCCTGGGGTGCCGGCGTCACCGCCTTCGTCAACCTGCCCGAGGCCGTGGCCACGGCACGCGACCGCGGCGTGCTCAAGCGGTTGCGCGGCACACCGCTCGCGCCGTGGCAGTACCTGGCCGGGCGGACCACGGCCGCGCTGTGGCTCGCCGTGGTCGTCGCCGCCCTGGTCCTGGCCGTCGGGACGGCCTTCTTCGACGTCCGGGTGACGCTGCCCGGCCTGCTGCTGGGGCTCCTGGTGCTCGTCGCCGGCACGCTGACGCTGGCCGCGTGCGGCTACGTCGTGGCGGCGCTCGTGCCCGACGCCCGCGCGGTGGGCGCGGGGTGGGCCTGGTGGTGCTGCTGCCGCTGGCCTTCTTCTCCGAGGTGTTCTTCATCGACGGGCCGGAGTGGATGCGCGGCGTCGGCGCGCTCTTCCCGCTCCTGCACTTCCAGAACGCCCTGGCGCAGGCGTGGGACCCCGCCGGTGCGGAGCTCGCCTGGGGCCACCTCGGGGTGCTGGCGGGCTGGGGCGTCCTGGCCGGCGCCGTCGCGGTCCGGTACTTCCGCTGGGAGGTTCGCCGCGACGCGCGGTCCTGACCGGCCCGGAGCGCCGGCGCGGGCACGACCTGCCACCGCTCCCGGGCGCGCCCAGCTTCGCGCACGACGCCGGCGGTCGCTGTCAGGGCGGGCCGCTGGCATGCGGCCGCTCCCGATCCCTCCGCTCCCCCAGTCCCTGCCACAGGATCCGGGCGGCGGCGGCGAGCACCAGCACGTTGAACACCAGCTGGACGCTGACCAGCACCCGCGCGAGCTGCCCCGCCGCGTGGATGTCGCCGTACCCGACCGTCGTGAGCGTCGACAGCGCGAAGTACAGCGCGTCGGTCCTCGTCTCGAGCCCCACGAACTGCCCGTCCTGCCCGCTCGCGACGGCGAAGTCGGCGAGCGCGAAGACGAGGATGCCGCCGACCAGGGCGACGAGCAGGCGGTCCAGGCGGCGGGCGGCACCCACGTGCCCCGCCTCACGGACCACCTCCCGGACCACCAGCCAGGCGGCGACCGCGAGGAGGACCGCCGTCCCGCCCCCGCGGAGCAACGTGGCGGTCTCCGCGGCGGGCTCCCGGACCGGCACCAGGTGGTACGCCCCGACCAGGAGGCAGACGGTGAGGAGCAGGCGCAGCCGGTGGGGCGGGCCAGGTGCGCGGGATCGGTCCGACGCGTCCATCCGGAGGTCTCCCCCTCCGCGCGATCGGGCAGCGCATGGCCGGGTAGCGGCAGCTCCACCACAGCGGTAGGGCCGCGGCCGGGTCAAGACAGGCGCACGCGCGCCGTGCGGAGCGGCGGCGCCGTCGCGCCCCGCTTCCGAGACTGGCTAGCCTCGAGCAGGTGACGGAGCGATCGCAGCGAGAGCGGCCGGAGCGCCGAGGCACCGACGGCGGCCGGGGACCGGGCGCCGCTGCCCGCATCCGCCGGCAGCGGGGGTGGCTGATCGCCGCCGTCGCGTCCGGCCTCGCGGCGGCCGCGCTGGCGCCGCTCGCCGCGCTCGTCTCGGGTGGCTCGATCGCCGCGATGGACCTCATGAGCGACCCCGTGGAGGTGACGGGCATCCCGTGGTTCGTGGGTGGCGTCGCCTCGCTGAACCTCTTCGTGTGGGCGGCCGCCGCAGCGGTGATCCTCCTCGCCGCCGTGGGGCTGCGGCACGTCGACGCGCGGCTGTCCGCCGCGCTGGCCGGGTGGGGTCTGCTGACGGCGGTCCTCACGCTGGACGACCGCTTCCTCCTGCCCGAGGTCGTGCTCCCCTACCTGGGCGTCCCCGAGGTGCTGGTCTACCTGCTCTACGTGGTCGTCGTCCTGGCCCTGCTCGCCGGCTTCCGGTCGGAGCTCGCCGGGCAGCCGGAGGTGGTCCTCCTGCTCCTCGGGTTGGGGGCGCTCGCGGCCTCCGTCGGCCTGGACGTGACCGGGTGGGACTCGACGGTCCGGCGCGTGGCCGAGGAGACGGCGAAGATGATCGGCGCGACCGCCCTCCTCTGCTTCCCGTCGGCGATCGTGGTGCGGCACCTCCGTCGCCTGCCCCTCCCGCCCGGCCGCTCGTGACCGCGGCGCGGCGGGTGGTGCGGTCATCGCGCGGTCAGGGCGGCGTCGTGCCGCGGCGCCGCTCCTGCTCCACCACGGCCTCCAGGTCTGCCAGCCGGTCCAGGCCCTGCAGCGGCCGGCGCATGCGGTGGTTGCCCGACAGCCGGTCCCGGGTCCGCGCGAGGAAGGCCCAGTACCCGGCGGTGTAGGGGCAGGCGTCCTCCCCGAGCCGCTGCCTCGGGTCGTACCGGCAGCCGCCGCAGTAGTCGCTCATCCGGTCGATGTAGGCGCCGCCGGAGGCATAGGGCTTGGTGGCCAGCACACCACCGTCGGCGTGCTGGCTCATGCCGACGACGTTGGCGACCATCACCCACTCGTAGCCGTCGACGAAACTCTCGTGGAACCAGTCGGTCATCGCCGACGGGTCGATGCCGCGCTGCAGCGCGTAGTTGCCCAGCACCATCAGCCGCGGGATGTGGTGCACCCAGCCGTCCCGGCGCAGGTCGCCCAGCACGTCGGAGAGGCAGGCGGCGTCGACGGCGGCGTCGTCCAGGTCGGCCAGCCAGCCGGGCACCTCGGCGTGCGCCCCGAGGACGTTCCGGCTCCGGAAGTCACGGCCCAGGTGCCAGTACATGTGCCAGATGTAGTCGCGCCAGCCCATGACCTGCCGGACGAAGCCCTCCACGCTGTTGAGCGGCAGCGGGTCCCCGCCGGCGACCGAGTCGCGGTAGCGCTGCTCGGCCTGCCCGACGACGTCGACGGGGTCGAGCAGCCCCAGGTTGAGCGCGGGTGAGAGCAGCGAGTGGGCCAGCCACCGCTCGCCGGCCAGCATCGCGTCCTCGTGCGGGCCGAAGGCGTCCAGGCGGTGGTCCAGGAAGTCGGCCAGCCGGTCCAGCGCGTCCCGCCGGGTGACGGGGAACAGCCGCGGCCCGTCGTCCCCCACGAAGGACACCTCCCCGGCGGCCTCCCACCGGTCGAGGTCGGCGCGCACCTCCTCGTCGATCTCGTCCTCCTGCGGCCACCACGGCTCGGGCGCCGGGGAGCGGCCGTCGGCGGGCGGCGGCTGCCGGTTCTCCTCGTCGAGGTTCCACCGGCCACCGACCGGGCCCGCGCCGTCCAGCAGGACGTCGTGCCGCCGCCGGGCGTCGCGGTAGAAGTCCTCCATGAGCAGCCGCTGCCGCCCCCGCCCGTCGGCCCAGGCGGCGAACTCCGCCGGGGTGCTGACGAACCCGCGGGCGGCGAGCACCTGGAGGTGGGGTCGGCGGAGCACGTAGTCGCGGCTGCTCCACGACGTCGGCGCGCACACGCTCAGCGGCTCGCCGACCCGGTCGAGGGCCTCGGCGTAGGTGCCGACCTGGTGGAACTCGGCCTGGTCGCCCAGCTCGGCGGCCCGGTGCCGACAGCACCAGGTGGGCCTTCTGCCGGTGGAAGCGCCGGCGGGCGAGGACGGCCCGGGACTCGACCAGCAGCACCGGCTGGCCCGGCGCGTCGAGGAAGTGCGGGCCGAGCTGGTCGGCAAAGCACCCGCGCCGGGTCGCCGGGGCCCGGTCGGGGAAGTCGGCGAGGGCGGGATCGTCCGCCCCTGGCCCGCGACCGACCGCTCCTTCTGCCACCGGCCCCACCTCCGCGGACATCCTGCGGTGCCCGCCGCACCGCGCGCGACCCGGCCCGCGGCGCGCCGGCACCGGGGTCGGCTATGCCCGCCGGGCGGTGCCGGCGATGTGCGGCGCCATGGGCAGCGGGACGCGGGTGTCGGGCATGCGGTGCCGCTCCACCGACTCCAGGGTGAAGCCGGCCGCCGCTATCCCGGCGGCCGTGTCGCGCCCGAGGTGGCACCCGCCGCCGACCAGCGGCCACACGGTGCGGTCGAGCAGGTCCTGCACGGTCGTCAGCGGCGGCCGCTCGGCCCGGACGTGCTCCCAGAAGACCAGCCGGCCACCGGGCCGCAGCACGCGGTGCAGCTCCCGGAGCGCGCGCTGCTGGTCGGCCACGCTGCACAGCACCAGCGTGACGACGACGGTGTCGACCGCGCCGTCGGCGACGGGCAGGGCCTCGGCCACGGCGTCGACGACGCCGACCGGCACGGGCGCGCGGGCGGCGGCCCGCTGGGCCAGCCGGCGGAGGTGCGGCTCCGGCTCGACGGCGAGCACGGAGCCGACCGCGGGCGGGTAGTGGGCGAAGTTCGCGCCCGAGCCCGCCCCGACCTCCAGCACCCGGCCGGCGGTTCCGGCCAGCAGCCCCGCCCGGACCTCGGCCAGACCGTGCCGCTCGCCCACCGCGGCCAGCCGGCCGTAGACCCGGGCGAAGACGGGGCGGGGGGCGAAGGCGGCTGCGGGCGGCACGGCCCCAGGATGCACCCGCGCACCGCCGCACGGGCGCGCCCGGTCCCCGGGGATCGTCAGGGACGCTGCAGCAGGCCGCTCCGCAGCTCGTGGAGGGCGTGCGCGAGGTCCACCCGCGGTGCCCAGCCCCAGCGCCGTGCGCGGTCGGCGCGCAGCTGCCCGGTCCACACCGGCTCGTCGGTCCACTCGGGATCGACCCCCACGGCGTCCGCCACCGTCTCGAGGTAGTCCCGCCACGTCGCCGGCTCCCCCGCCACGACGACCGGCGTCGTCCCGCCGGCGACCGGTCCCTCCTCGGGGTCGCCGGCGGTCGCGATCGCCCCCGTGGCGACGTCGGCGATCAGCGCCGCCAGGTCCTCGACGTGCACCCACGCCCAGGTCTGCGCCGGGTTCGCCCGGTTCTCACCGCCGCGGACGGCCTGCGGCCGCAGCGTGTTCCACACCGAGGTCTCCCCCGGCCCCAGGATCGCCGGCGGGCGCACCAGGACCGTCGTCAGCCCGCCGACCTCGGCCAGCGCGGCGTCGGTGGCGTTCTTCGTGTCGGGGTAGTCGCCGCTGCCCTCGGGCAGGAGCGCACCGTCCTCGGCGACGTCCCCGACCCCGGCCGAGCGGTCGTAGACCCCCGCCGTGGAGACGTGCACCAGGCGGGCGACACCGGCGTCCCGGGCCGCCCGGGCGATCACCGACGTGCCCTCGACCCCGACCCGGTGCTGCACCTCCCGGGGCGAGCCCATGGGGTGCACGGTGGTGACGACCGCGTCGGCGCCCTCGGTCACCGCACGGGCGAGGTCCTCCTCGGCGAAGTCGCCCACGTGCTCGGTGACGCAGTCCAGCGCGGGCGCGCTGCCGGCCCGCCGGACGACGGCGCGCACCTGTGCCGACCGCGCGGCGAGCGCCCGGCACACCGCGGTGCCCACCAGGCCGTTCGCACCGGTCACCACGACGACGGGAGAGGGAGGGGCCATGCCGCCCACCCTGCCAGCGCCCGCGCCGGACCGCCTGATCTGCCATCCGTGGCTCAGAGCTGCCGGACCGCCGCGGCCCCCGCGTACGCCGCCACGCCGTCCGGGTCCTTCAGGTCACCGGGCTCGCGCAGGGCAGCCCGCGCACACGGGCGCGCAACGCCGCGCCGGGGTGCTCGACGACGAGGTCGCGGCCGATCCCGCCGACGACGGCCCCGGCGTCGTGCCCGTCCCGCCCGTCGAGGACGAGGCCGTCGTCGATCAGCGTCCGCGGCGGCCAGGAACCGGTCGAGGAAGGGTGGGCTGCGCGGCCGGGCGCCATGGCCGGACCTGCCAGCGCACCCGCGCCCCCGCAGAGCAGGTCGCGGTCACCTCGCGGGATCGACCACCGTCAGCCCGGCCACGGCCGCCCGGTCGAAGACGGGCAGCAGCTCCGCCGCCTCCGCCAGGCCGATCGTGCGCTCCACCAGCAGCTCGGGCCGCAGCGCGCCCTGCTCGATGAGCGCCAGCATGCCCGGGTAGTCCGCCGCCGCCATCCCGTGGCTGCCGAGCAGGTCCAGCTCCCAGGCGATCACCCGGTCCATGGGGACGCGCGGGTGGCCCCCGACCGGCGGCAGCAGCCCCACCTGCACGTGCCGTCCCCGCCGGCGGAGGCTACGGATGGCGTCAGCGCAGGTCTGCTCGCTGCCCACCGCGTCGACGGCGACGTCGCTGCCGCCCCCGGTCAGCGCCGCGACGGCGTCCGGGACGTCGGCGCCGTCGGCGAGCACCGTGTGCGCAGCGCCGAGCGCGGCCGCGGCGGCGAGGGCCGCGGGGTTGCGGTCGACCGCCACCACCCGGCAGCCCAGGGCGCGGGCGATCATCACCGTGCTCAGCCCGACGCCGCCGGCGCCGACGACGACCACCCACTCCCCCTCGGCCACCCGCGCGCGGCCGACCAGCGCGCGGTAGGCCGTGGCGAACCGGCAGCCGAGCGCGGCGGCGGTCGCGAAGTCGACCCGCTCGGGGATGGCCACCAGGTTGGTGTCGGCGGCGTGCAGGACGACCTGCTCGGCGAAGGACCCCCAGTGCGTGAAACCGGGCTGCTGCTGGTCGGGGCAGACCTGCGCCTCCCCCGCGAGACACCACCGGCACCGGCCGCAGCCGCAGACGAACGGGACGGTGACGCGGTCGCCCACCCGCCAGCGGGTGACACCGGCCCCGACCTCGGCCACCACCCCGGCGAGTTCGTGCCCGGGCACGTGCGGGAAGGCGATCTCGTCGTGGCCGGCCCACGCGTGCCAGTCGCTGCGGCACAGCCCGGTGGCCATCACCCGCACCACCACGCCGCCCGCCGGGGCGGCGGGCGCCGGCACCTCCCGCACCTCGGGCCTGGCTCGGACGGCATCGACGACGAGGGCGCGCACGCCACCATGCTGTCAGCCGCCGGTGACCCGCCCGTCAGGCGATGCGGCGGAGCCGGTCGATCCGCGGCCCGTCGTCGTCGAGCAGGTCGGGGCGGGCGTCGGTGGGCGACGGGGCCTCCTCGGTCGGGGGTCAGGGCACGAGGATCGCCCGGCCCCGGACCTTCCCGGCGTCGAGGTCGCGGATCGCGTCCACGGCCCGGTCGAGCGGGTACTGCTGGGTGTGCAGCGTGACCTTCCCCGCCTGCGCGAGCACCATCAGCTCGGCCAGGTCGGTGTAGGTGCCGACGATGTTGCCGACGACGTTCTTCTCCCCGGCGACGAACTCCAGCGTCGGGATCCGCAGCTCACCGCCGTACCCGATGACGTACAGCGAGCCGGCCGGTCCGGTCATGCGCCAGCCGTCCATCTCCGCGCCCTGCTCGGCGACGAAGTCGAAGACGACGTCGGCTCCCCCGCCGGTCAGCTCCTGCACCGCCTGCACCTGGTCCCCGTCGGCGACCACGGTCTCGTCGGCGCCGATCTGCCGGGCGAGCTCCAGGGCGTCGGGGTTCCGGTCGACCACGACGATCCGCGTCCCGGTGAGCGCCGCGAGGCACTGGATGCCGATGTGGCCGAGCCCGCCGGCACCCTGCACGACGGCGGTGGTGCCCGGGTGCAGCAGCGGCAGCGCCTTGCGCACGGCGTGGTAGGCCGTGATGCCGGCGTCCGCCAGCGCCGCGACGTCCGCCGGGTTGGTCGACGGGTCGAGCTTCACGCAGGCGCGGGCGGTGGTGCGCAGGTACTCGGCCATGCCGCCGTCGTCGTTCGACAAGCCGGGGAAGAACGCGTTCTCGCACTGCATGTCCCGGCCGGCCCGGCAGGCGGCGCACAGACCGCAGCTGGGTTGCGGGTGCAGGATCACGGTGTCGCCGACGGCCACGTTGGTGACGCCCTCGCCGACCGCGTGCACCCACCCGGCGTTCTCGTGCCCGATGACGTAGGGCAGCTCGGGGTTCTGCAGCTCGGCCCACTGGCCCTCGAGGATGTGCAGGTCGGTGCGGCAGACACCGGCGCCGCCGATCTTGACGACGACGTCGAGCGGGCCCCGCAGCTGCGGCTCGGGGATGTCGTCGACGCTCGGGTCGGCGTGGTACTCGTGGACGCGGACGGCCTTCACGGGCGGCTCTCCTTCGAGACGGTGAGCGACAGGAGCGGTCGGTCCTCGGGGCGGGGCGCCTGGTCGGCCTCCGACCCCGGGTAGCGGGTGGTGAGCAGCCCGCGGCAGAAGTGCGCGTTCCCGTCGATCGAGATGCGCACCGAGCGGGCCCGGCGCAGGAACAGCGCGGCTGCCTCCGGGGCGGGGCGGGTGCCGTGGGCGTCGACGAGCACGGGTGCGTCGTCGTCCACCGGCAGGCCGAGCGCGGCCCGGCGCTGCAGCAGCGCCTCGGTGGTGCGCTCCCCCGTCGGCAGGTCCCCGAGGACGAGCGCGGCCACGTCCGCCGCCGGGTCGGTGCGCAGCAGGGCGGTGACCGCCCGCTCCATCGCGGCGGTGTGCGCCTTGCGGGCGAAGGTGGCGCGGAGCTCGTCCAGCGACTCCTCGGCCTCGTGCCCGAAGGTGCCGCGGTAGCCGGCTCCGGCGGCCAGGCCGCGGTTGATCAGGTCGGAGTCGTGGTGGTCGTCGAGCTCGACGAGCACGGACGCCACCCCCGGGACGGCGGCCACCGCGTCCCGGGCGTCGGACGCCATGAGCCAGGCGAAGTTGGGCGCGCAGAACGAGGTCGGCAGCCGCAGGTGCACCTCGACGGCACCGCCGGTCACCGAGACCGAGCGGACGAAGCCGAGGTCGGTGATCGGCTCGTCGAGCTCGGGGTCGACGACGGCCCCCAGGGCGGCCCGGACGTCCGCTGCCAGGTCCGGGAGGACGGCGGTCACCGGGCACCCGCACCCGCGAGGTCCGCGGCCCCGGGCTGGCGCGGGCCGGTGGCGGGCTCGTCGGCGTCGGGCAGCCGCAGCTCCGGGGGCACCGGCAGGTCGTAGAGCTTCGCGGCGTTCAACCCCAGCACCTTCTTCTTGAGCTCCGTGGTGAGCGGCGCGTACTCCGGGCTCATGTCCTCCGGGATCTGGAAGTCCACGAACTTCTCGACCAGCCACCTCGGGGTCCACAGCGCGTAGTCGCTGGAGAAGAGGATGCGGTCCTCCCCGAGCCAGTAGGTGAGCTCGCCGATGATCTGGGCGAAGTAGCGCGGCCGGGTGTGGATGAACGGCATCGCCACGGCCAGCCCAGCGTGCACGTTCGGCTCCTGGGTGGCGATCCAGCAGAAGTCCTCCAGCCGGGGCAGCCCGCAGTGCTCCACCACGAAGGTCAGGTCGGGGAAGTCGGTGGCCACGTGGTCGACGTCGGCGACGTCGAAGGCGTCGCGGTCCAGCGGGCGGATGGTGGGGCCCTTGTGGATGTGGATGTTCCGGATGCCGAGTTCCTGGGAGAGCTCGAGGTAGCGGTAGGCCATCGGGTCGGTGAGCTTCCAGCCGCGGGACTCGCCGTGCCAGTCCGCGGTGTAGAGCTTCACCCCCTTCAGGTGCATCCGCTCGGCGGCGGCCCGCAGCGCGGTGAGGCCGTTCTCGCCGTCGCGCGGGTCCCAGTAGTGGTTGTAGGTCAGCTTGTCCGGGTGGGCCTGTGCAAGGGCGAACGCCTCCTCGGTCTGGCCGAAGCCCCGGTGGTAGAACTCGGCGAGCCGGGCGGGCTGGAAGATGGCGTGGTCGACGATGCCGTCGACGAAGACGTCGCGCATCAGCCGCTCGCCGCCCTGGTAGAGGTACTCCTCGTACCCCCACTGCTCGGACTCGGGGCTGAGGTTGCGGTGGTAGTCGTAGAAGCAGTCGATGAACTGCTTGCCGTGGACGTTGCGCTGGTTCTCCGGACGTGCGTCCCACAGCGCGATGTGGGCGTCCACGATGAAGTAGTCCTCGCCGTCCTTGCGGTACATCTGCCGGCCTCCCAGCGGTTCGGGATGTGACGGCGCTCACGCCGCTCGACGACGACGCTAGGAAGGTCGCGCCCCACGCGGTAGATGTGGCCTGTCTCACTTTGAGACGCCGGGAAGGCGTAGCCTGCCGGGCCATCCGGCAACGAGACGGGTGCGCGCCCGCCGGCCGCACCCCCTGGGGGAGGTGCGCCGCCGTGGACGCAGAGCGGTCCGGACCCCCGCCCGCCCTGACG
>NZ_SSXB01000034.1:0-37562 GCF_021698995.1 Blastococcus sp. KM273129
CGCCCGCCGGCCGGTCTGGCCGCCGTAGCCGGGTTCGACGTCCTTGCGGAGCATCTGGTTGAGCGTGTCGGCCACGCCGGGCGGGATCGCCTCGGGGGTGCAGCGGTCACCGCCGACCAGCGGCTCGCCGTCCGGGCCGAGCACCGGCTCCCCCTCGCGGTCCAGCAGCGCGGTGACCGGGACGACCTCGCACCGGGTGCCCGAGGCGGCCAGCGTGGAGTACGCGCTGGCCAGGCCCAGCGGGCTGGTGGCCTCGGGCCCGAAGGCGAACGAACCGTTGTTCTCGTCGATCGTGCGCTGCGCCAGGCCGTCGGGGCCGTAGGCGTAGAGCCCCATCCGCTCGGCCATGCGCACCGGCTCCTCGACGCTGCCCAGCGCGTCCTCGAGCGCGAGGAAGTAGGTGTTCGAGGACTGGTAGAGCGCCGTCGTCAGGTCCAGCGAGGCCCGGTAGGTGCCGGAGTTGCGGACGTCGTAGAAGCCGCGGCCCTCCCGGTAGACGCGGGAGACGTACGGGCTCGGCGCGGTGAGCGTGTACCCGGTGGAGTAGCCGCGGGCCAGCGCCGCGGCGGCCACGAACACCTTGTAGGTCGACCCGGCGCCCCGGCTGGGCAGCGCGTTGAGGTTGACCGACTCCTGCCGGCGGTCGCCCTCGTCGTGGCCGAAGATGCGGTTGACGCTCATGGCCAGCAGGTGGCCGGTGCCCGGCTCGACCGCCGTGAAGGTGGCGGCCAGCGAGCTCTCCAGGGGCTGGTTGGCCAGCACGGCGGCGTCGCCGGCGCGCTGCAGGTCGGCGTCGAGCGTGGTCTGGACGACGTATCCGTTGCGCTCGAGGTCGTCCTGGGTGAGCCCGAGCCCCGGCGCGGCGCGGGGCCCGGGGCGAGGCCCAGCGGGGCGGCCGCGGCCTCGGCCTCCTGCTCCGGGCTGATGTAGCCCTGCTCGGCCATGCGGGCCAGCACCTGGTTGCGCCGGATGGTGGCGCCTTCGGGGTCGGTGAAGGGGTCGTGGTCCTGCGGGCTCTGCACCAGCCCGGCCAGCAGCGCGGCCTGGGGCAGGGTCAGCTCCGCCGCGTCGACGCCGAAGAACGCCCGGGCCGCCGGCTGCACGCCGTAGGCGTTCTGCCCGAAGTAGACGATGTTCAGGTAGCGGGTGAGCAGCTCGTCCTTGCTGTAGGTCGCCTCCATCGCCAGCGCCAGGCGGGCCTCGCGCAGCTTGCGGCCGAAGGTCTTCTCGACGGCGGCGTCGCGCTCGGCCTGGGTGCGCGCCGACTGCAGCAGGGTCTGCTTGACCAGCTGCTGGGTGAGGGTCGAGCCACCCTCCTCGACCTCGCCGGCGGCGATGTTGGTGACCAGGGCGCGGGCGGTGCCCTGCACGTCCAGCCCGCCGTGCTCGTAGAAGCGCGCATCCTCCACGGCGACCAGCGCCTGCCGCATGACCTCGGCGATCCGGTCGAACTCCACCGGCTCGCGGTTCTCCCGGTAGAAGGAGGTGATGACCTCGCCGTTGGCGGCCAGCACCACGGTGTTGCGGGCCGGCACCTCGACGGAGAACTCCTCCGGCGGGTCGCCGAGCAGCGCCGAGGAGCTGCGCGCGGCCAGCGCCGGCCCGCCCACCCAGGGCAGCAGGAGCCCGGCCACCAGCGCCCCGGCGAGCAGGACGGCGCACGCGAGCCTGAGCAGGGTGCGGCCCGTCCCCGTGCGCGACTCCATGACCCTCCTCCGGACGAATGGCCAGCTCAGCAGGGTCGCCCGCGCTGCACAACCACCCGCGCGGCGAGGTGCGCGACCGGAACCGCCCCGTCCGTCTCCCGGTCCCCGCCCGCCACACCCGGCGCTCCCGGCCCCGGTTCGCCCGCCCAGGGGTCACGGCGTTGGATGGGGGGCATGCCTGACTCGATGCTGGCCGGCCGGCTGGACGTCCGCACCCGTGAGTTCGCGGTGAAGGAGGTGCCCGTCCCCGTGCCCGGGCCCGGCGAGGTCCTGATCCAGGTCGCCGCGGCGGGGATCTGCCTCTCCGACGTCCACCTGATCGAGGGGCAGCTCTCCCCCCTCTTCCTCGCCGGTGACGAGGTGACGCTGGGCCACGAGGTCGCCGGCACCGTGGCCGTGCTCGGGGACGGGGTGACCGGCCTCGCCGAGGGCCGGCGGGTGCTGCTGCAGGCCGGCGAGGAGAAGGACGGCTGGATCCACACCCGCGGCGTCGACTACGACGGCGGCTGGGCGCAGTACGCCCTCGCTTCGGCGGAGACGGTGGTGCCGATCCCGGACGACCTGCCGTTCGAGCAGGCCTGCATCGTGCCCGACGCGGTGTCGACGCCGTGGGCCTCGATCGTGCGGACCGCGCAGGTGCGGGCCGCGCAGCCGGTCGGCGTCTGGGGCATCGGCGGGCTCGGCGCGCACGCGGTGCAGCTGCTGCGGCTGGCCGGGGCCGCCCCGATCGTCGCCGTCGACCCGGTGCCGGCCGCCCGGCACCGGGCGCTGGACTTCGGCGCGGACCTCGCACTGGACCCGTCCGAGGACATCGCCACCCGCGTCCGCGAGCTGACCGGCGGCGCCGGGCTGGCGTTCGCCTTCGACTTCGCCGGGGTCGCGCCGGTGCGCGAGCAGGCGGTCCGCTGCCTGGAGCGCGACGGCGCCCTGGTGCTGGTGGGTCTCACCGACCAGCCGCTGGAGATCCGGAACGGCACCCAGTTCAGCTACTTCGGCCAGCGGATCCTCGGTCACTACGGCTCCGAGCCCGCCCACGTGGTGGAGCTGGTGGACCTGGTGCGGCACGGCCGCCTGGACCTCTCCCGCTCCATCTCCGGCACGCTGCCGCTCACCGAGGCCGCCGACGGCGTGGAGCGGCTGGCGAACAAGGAGGGCGACCCCATCCGCCTGGTCATCACGCCATGACTCTGTCGTCCTCCGGACGACACCGCGGCCAGCGTGCCGTCCCCGGCCGCCGCTGAGCCGTCGGGACGCTGGGGGACGGGATTGCGGCTCAACCCGGGGACGGCTCGCGGATGAGCACCCGGACGGCGCGGAACTGCTCCGGCGTCGTCAGCAGCACCGCCTTCGTCGGGTCCCCCACGTCCAGGGCGGGGTCGCGGCGCAGGGCGGCCAGCGGGCGCAGCCGGGGGTCGGCCAGCACGTCGTCGGCCAGCCCCCGGTCGCCCCCCGTGAACAGCGCGGCCAGCCCACCGGCGTGCGGCAGCAGCACCCGGACGGCGGTCTCCACCGCGTGCCCGACGACGGCGTCGGCCTGGTTGGCCCGCCGCCGCGCGAACCGCTGCTGCGACCAGCCGCCGGCCGCGGTGCGGCCCTGCACCTGGCGGGCGTCGACCTTGGAGACCACCAGTTCCCCGCCGTCGAAGACGCCGACCGCCCACCGGCCACGGCGGACCAGCAGCACGCCGGCGCGTCGCGGCCGTCCCGCGGCGGCGGTGAAGCTGCCGAGCAGCGGCGGCTCGGGGGTCCAGCCGAAGGGGGCGCGCAGCACGACGGTGGTCGTGTCCGCGCAGGTGATCCGCAACCCGTCGTCGACCGGCTCGACCGCCGCGAAGGCGCCGTGCCGGGTGGCGACGCCGTCCAGCCACCGGCCCAGCCGCTCGGGGGCCACCCCGAGCTGCCGCCCGCCACCGGCAGCGGGCCGGGCGCGGGTCACCGGGACCGCAGCGTGAGCAGCCGGTCGAGCACGTCGCCCACCCGCAGGCCGTCGTGCTCGTGCTCGTTGGTGACCCAGGTGCGCACGTTCCCGACCTCCTCGGCGGTCTGCAGCGACAGGCCCGCGTCGACGTACATGTCGTCGAAGTAGACCGCGGCGTCGACCGGTACCTCGTTGGCGGCCAGCCGGGCGGGGTCGTACAGGACGGGGAACTCCTCGATCCCGGCGAGCGCGTGCGCGGCCGGGCCGAACGGCCGGAGCGAGGCGATCTCGTCGAACATCCAGGGGTAGACCATCTCCCCGGTGAACGGCAGCGGGCGGCGTCCGCCGTCGAACTCGGGCCCCCGCTCCGCCTGCGCCGCCCAGCCGACCGGGCCGGGGCCCTGCGCGTAGATGCTCTCGTGCAGCGTCGCGTAGAGCGGGTTCTCCCAGTAGGCGGTGCGCCGGGCGACCTGGTCGAGGAACGTGTCCGACAGCCCGCCGTCGTCGTCGAGCGCCTCCTCGAACAGCCAGTGCAGCTCCTCGGCGCCGTCGCGCGCACCCAGCGCCTGGCCGACGGTCTGCAGGCGCCGCACGGTGAGCCGGTCGCCGTCGGGCAGGGTGGCCGGCGCGGCGGACAGCCGGTCGGCGACGGCGGCGACCTGCGCGACGTCGCCGGGGTACCGCGCGTAGAACCGGCGGGTCTTCGCCGCGACGCGCGGGTAGGTGCGCCGGTAGACCTCCCGGGCGTCGGCGCGCAGACCCGCCAGCCCGCCGGTGACCAGGCAGCGCGCGAGCCCCTCCGGCGCCTGCGAGAGGTAGGTGAGGGTGACGAAGCCGCCGTAGCTCTGCCCCAGCGTGGTCCAGCGGCGCCCGCCGTACAGGGTGCGCCGGATGTGCTCGGCGTCGGCCACGATCGAGTCGGCGCGGAAGGCGAGGAGGTGGCGGGCGGCCGAGCCGGCGTCCGGGAAGCGGCTGATCCCGGCGCCGGTGACGCGGGAGCTGCGCCCGGTGCCGCGCTGGTCGAGCAGGACGACCCGGAAGTCGCGCAGCGCCCGCTCCACCCAGCCACCCCGGGTCGGCCGCGGGGACCTGCCCCCCGGGCCGCCCTGCAGGAAGAGCAGCAGCGGGAGGTCGTCGGCACGCCGATCGGGGTGGACCAGCTCGCGGACGAAGACCTCGAGGGTGCCGCCGTCGTCGGGGGCGCGCCAGTGCAGCGGCACGGTGACCGACCGCTCGCGCACGTGCGCCCCGGGGAGTGCGTACTGCTGCACGGGCCCGCCGCTCAGCGGGCCAGCGCCGGCTCGGCGGCGTGCTCGGCCGGCACGTGCAGCAGCCGCTGGTAGGAACCGACCACGACCGCGGCGATCCCCGCGGCGACGATCGCGACGACGAACGCCCGGTTCGCGCCGGCGACGTCGACGATCTTCCCCGCGACCGAGGCGCCCACGGCCACGCCCAGGCCGAGCGCGGTGCCGATCCAGGTGAACGCCTCCGTCACCGCCGACCGGGGGACGAGGAGCTCGGCCAGGGTGAAGGAGCTGATCAGGGAGGGCGAGACCGCGATCCCGGCGACGACCACGAACGGCACCATCAGCCAGACGCCGTCGATGAACAGCAGCGGGACGACGAGCGCGGTGAGCAGGACGAGGGCCCCGACAAGCCGCAGCCGCAGCGGCAGCCGCCAGTGGATGGCACCCCAGCCGATGCCGCTGGCCATCGACCCCACCGCCAGGCTGGCGATGAGCACGCCGGACAGCGCCATCGCGTCCCGCTCGTCGGCGAAGGCGACCAGGGCGATCTCGAGCGTGCCGAGGATGGCGCCCACGGCGGCCCCGACGACGAAGAGCACGCGCAGACCGTGCGTGCGGATCGCGGACGGCCCCTGCCGGCTCAGGTGCCCGTGCGGCTCGGGCTCGGTGCGGCGCTGGGCGGCGAACAGCAGGCTGCCGACGGCGGCGAGGGTGAACGCCGTCACCACGCCGGAGGTGGCGTGCCCGGTGGTCGAGAGGAACGTCACGAGCACCGGGCCGACGATGAAGACGAACTCGTCGACGACGGACTCCATCGACAGCGCCGTGTGCAGCCGGTGGCTGCCGCGCAGGAGGTGGGTCCACCGGACGCGGATCATCGAGGAGACCGGCGGGATGCACGCCCCGGCCAGCCCGGCGGACAGGAAGACGACCAGCAGCGGCCAGTCCTCCCGCACGGAGAAGAGGAAGACCACCCCGGAGAGCACGAACACGGCCAGCACCGGGAGCAGCACCCGCCGCTGGCCGTGGGTGTCGGCCCACCGCCCCAGCAACGGCCCGGCGGCCGCCGTCGTCACCGCGCCGGTCGCGGCCACGGCGCCGCCGAGACCGTAGGAGCCGGTCTCGGACGCGACCAGCAGGACCGAGCCCAGCCCGACCATCGAGAGGGGCAACCGTCCGATGAAGGCAGCGAGCACCATCGGCAGGGCGTGCGGCGTGCGCAGCACCTGCAGGTAGGGATTCGGCACGAGCGGGGTTGCCTCCGGGAACGGGAAGGGGCCCAGCCACGCTAACCGAACGTGGCCACTCGCGCCGCGACGGCGATCCGTGGCGCCGCACCCGCCCCGGCGATGACCAGGGTCCCTGATCGTGGAGCGTCCTCCCCCACCGCCCACCGCGAGGGAGGACACCCGGCGATCAGGTCACCCGATCGTGGCCAGGCAGCCGGGCGGACGCGCCAGGGCCCGGACCGCAGCCGCGATCCGGGCCCTGGCGACGTGCTGGAACGGGCCCCTGCAGGGCCCCGCCGCGAGCGTGCGAGTGGCGGGAGCAGGGGGCCTTCCCCTACGCGAGGCGGCTCTTGAGGATCTCCAGCTCGTCCCACATGGTGCTGGGCAGCTTCTCGCCGAACTTCTCGAACCACTCGGTGATCTGCGGGATCTCCTCGCGCCACTCCTCGGGCTTGACCGCGAGGGCCTGCTCGACCTGCTCGGTGGTCATGTCCAGGCCGGAGACGTCGAGCGAGTCCGGCGTGGGCACGTGGCCGATCGGCGTCTCGACGGCGGCCGCGGTGCCCTCGAGGCGCTCGATGACCCACTTGAGCACGCGGCTGTTCTCACCGAAGCCCGGCCACAGGAAACCGCCGTCGGCGTCCCGGCGGAACCAGTTGACGTAGAAGATCTTCGGCAGCTTGCTCGCATCGTGCATCTTGCCGGTCTCGACCCAGTGGCCGAAGTAGTCACCGGCGTTGTAGCCGATGAAGGGCAGCATGGCGAACGGGTCCCGGCGGACGACGCCGACCGCCCCGGTCGCCGCGGCGGTCGTCTCCGAGGAGAGCGTCGCGCCCATGAACACGCCGTGGTTCCAGTCCCGGGCCTCGGTGACCAGCGGGATCGTGGTCTTGCGGCGGCCGCCGAAGAGGATCGCCGAGATCGGCACGCCCTGGGGGTCCTCGTACTCCGGCGCCAGGATCGGGCACTGGGTGATCGGCGTGCAGAAACGGCTGTTCGGGTGGCTGGACAGCTCGTCGCTGTCCGGCGTCCAGTCCCGGCCCTTCCAGTCGGTGAGGTGCGCCGGCGGCTCGTCGGTCATGCCCTCCCACCAGACGTCGCCGTCGTCGGTGAGCGCGACGTTGGTGAACACCGAGTTGCCCTGGTCGATGGTGCGCATGGCGTTCGGGTTGGTGTCCCACCCGGTGCCCGGGGCGACGCCGAACAGGCCGTACTCGGGGTTGAGCGCGTACAGGCGGCCGTCCTCGCCGAAGCGCATCCAGGCGATGTCGTCGCCCAGGGTCTCGACCTTCCAGCCGGGGATGGTCGGCTCGAGCATCGCCAGGTTGGTCTTCCCGCAGGCGCTCGGGAAGGCGGCCGCGATGTAGTAGGTCTTCTGCTGCGGGTTGGTGAGCTTGAGGATCAGCATGTGCTCGGCCAGCCAGCCCTCGTCGCGCGCCATGACCGAGGCGATGCGCAGCGAGTAGCACTTCTTCCCCAGCAGCGCGTTGCCGCCGTAGCCGGAGCCGTAGGACCAGATGGCCCGCTCCTCGGGGAAGTGCACGATGTACTTCGTGTCGCTGCAGGGCCACGGCACGTCGGCCTGGCCGGGCTCCAGCGGGGCGCCGAGGGAGTGCATCGCCGGCACGAACGGCCGGTCGGAACCCATGGCCTCGAGGATGCGGCTGCCGATGCGGGCCATCACGCGCATGGAGACGACGACGTACTCGGAGTCGGTGAGCTCGACGCCGAACATCGGGTTCTCGGCCTCGACCGGGCCCATGCAGAACGGGATGACGTACATCGTCCGGCCGCGCATGCACCCCCGGTACAGCTCGGTCATGACCGACTTCATCTCGCCCGGGTCCATCCAGTTGTTGGTGGGACCCGCGTCGGCCTCGTCGACCGAGCAGATGAAGGTGCGGTCCTCGACGCGCGCGACGTCGCTGGGGTCGGAGGCGCACCAGAAGGAGTTGGGCTTCTTCTCCAGCGGCGTGAAGGTGCCCGCGTCCACCAGCTTCCGGGTGAGCCGCTCCCACTCCTCGTCGGTGCCGTCGACCCAGACCACCTGGTCCGGCGTCGTCAGCTCGGCCATCTCCCGCACCCAGGCGAGCAGCCGGGCGTGCGTCGTCGGGGCGTTCTCCAGACCTGGGGTGGCCACGGTGGTCACGGCGTCTCCATCCTCTGCGTCGCCGGTGCGGATCCCCGCTCCGACGGTGGTGCCCTGCGAGCCGCGGCCGGCGGAACGACCGCGGGAATCGGGTCAGGCTACAAGCG
The DNA here is from genome assembly GCF_021698995.1 of Blastococcus sp. KM273129. NCBI lineage: Bacteria > Bacillati > Actinomycetota > Actinomycetes > Geodermatophilales > Geodermatophilaceae > Blastococcus > Blastococcus sp. KM273129. The sequence continues at coordinate 8,360 of NZ_SSXB01000034.1, forward strand.
CGGACACGCGCCTGTAACCGAGACAAATGTTACGTATAGGACGTCTACCGCTCAGCCCGGAATAGTCTGGTAGAAGGCGGCGTTCGCCACACCTCGTGACCTCCTCCACCCTCCTCTCACCGTTCCGTCTCCGCGACGTCACGTTGCGCAACCGCCTCGCCGTCGCGCCGATGTGCCAGTACTCCGTCACCGATGGCTACGTCGGTGACTACCACCTCGTGCACCTCGGCCGGTTCGCGCTCGGCGGCTTCGGCCTGGTGGTCGTCGAGGCGACGGGGGTGACGCCGGAGGGCCGGATCAGCCACGGGGACGTCGGCCTGTGGTCCGACGACCACGTGCCGGGGCTCGCGCGGGTCGTGGAGTTCCTGCACGCCGAGGGGGCCGCGGCCGGCATCCAGCTGGCCCACGCCGGCGCCAAGGCCAGCAGCCGGCGCCCGTGGGAGGGGTCCGGGCCGGTGACCGAGGAGGACGCCCGCCCCGGCGAGGCGCCGTGGCCGACCGTCTCGGCGTCCGCCGTCCCCGCGGGGCCGGGGTGGCCGGTGCCCCACGCGCTCGCGGTCGAGGAGCTCGCCGAGGTGCGCGAGGCGTTCGCCGCCGCCGCCCGCCGGGCCGACGCCGCCGGCTTCGACGTCGTGGAGGTGCACGCCGCGCACGGCTACCTGCTGCACCAGTTCCTCTCCCCGCTGAGCAACGTGCGCGACGACGCGTACGGCGGCTCGCGGGAGGCTCGGATGCGCTTCCCGCTCGAGGTGGTCGACGCGGTGCGCGCCGCCTGGCCGGCGGGCAAGCCGCTGCTGGTGCGCGTCTCCGCCGTCGACGGCTCCGGGGAGGGGCTCACCGTCGAGGACACCGTCGCCTTCGCCCGCGAGCTGCGCGCCCGCGGGGTCGACGTCGTCGACGTCTCCGGCGGCGGCCTCGGCGGCGGGTGGGAGCACCCGATCGGCTACGGCTACCAGGTGCCCTACGCCGCGGCGATCCGCGAGCAGGCCGACGTCGCCACCATGGCCGTCGGGCTGGTGGTGGACGCCCGCCAGGCCGAGGCGATCGTCGCCGGCGGCGCGGCGGACCTGGTGGCGGTCGCCCGTGAAGCGCAGGACGACCCGAACTTCGCCGTGCACGCCGCCCGCGAGCTCACCGCCGCCTACGACGCCTACCCGGTGCAGGCGGGGCCGCGGCTGGCCTCCCGCGACCGCCTCCTGGGCCGGCTCGGCCCGTGGACCGGCCCCGACACGGTGCAGACGGAGGACCCCCGTTCCCCCCACCCGTCGCAAGCTCGGGGCGGGCCCCTGGACGGGGGCCGACGGGACTAGCCTGCGCGCCCGTAGGCGGGACCCACCTCGGCGGCGAAGGAGTCCCAGTCGCCGGGCACGGGCCGGCCGCTCACCTCGGAGTCGAACTTGTCGAGGTACCAGTGCCAGCCCATCGCGTGGTCGGTGACGTCGACGCCGGCGGCGAAGACCTGGACGAAGCGCAGGACGGTGCGGTCCCCCTCCGCGAACAGGTCCAGGTCGACCCGCCAGACGCCGGAGCCCTCCTGCTCCTGCTCCCACTGCACCACCAGCCGCCGCGGTGGGTCGCACTCGACGACGGTCATCGGCTCCCCCACCGGCTCGTCCTCGTGGGTCATCGTGAAGGTGCCCGACCCGCCGGGGCGCCGCTCGCCGTCGTAGGTGCCGATCCAGCGCGCCAGGCGGTCGGGCTCGGTGAGCGCGGCCCAGACGTCCTCGATCGGGTCGGGCCAGCTGCGGCGGAACTCCAGCCGCCGCCGGCCGTCGGCCTCGGTGGTGACGGTGCCCCGCCGGGCCTCCAGGTTCGCGTCCTCGGTGCGCGGGTTCATCCCGGTCCTCCCTGTCTGCGCGCCCGCCTGCCGCGGGCGATCTCGGTGTCGAGGGCGTCGAGCCGCTGCGCCCAGAGGTCGCGGTAGGGCTCCAGCCAGTCGTCGATCTCCCGCAGCGGCCGCGGGTCGAGCGAGTAGCGGCGCTCGCGCCCGTCGGCGCGCACGCGCACCAGCCCGGCCTCGCGCAGCACGCGCAGGTGCCGGCTGATCGCCGGACGGCTGACCGGGAACGGCGCCGCCAGCTCGCCCGCCGTCCGCTCCCCGGCCGCGAGCAGCCCGACCAGCTCCCGCCGGATCGGGTCCGCCAGCGCCTGCAACGCCTCCACGTGTCATGCGTAACACATCAGTTACGCATTGGTCGAGGGGTTGACCCGCGGCACCCCGGGAAAGGAGCCGTCCATGACCGTCACCGATCCGGACACCCCCGACCCGCTCAACGACCCCCGCACGCTGCAGGCCGACCCGGGGGCCTACGGCGAGGGCGCCGACCTCGCCTCGGCCGAGGACGACCCCTCGGCGACGGGCGAGGACGAGCTGCCCACCAGCGGGAACCTGCAGGACGAGGCGGGCGGCAGCGACGTCACCGGCGGGGCCTTCGGGGAGAACCCGCCGGCCTGACCGTGTGACGGATCGGTTCCCCTCGGGTAAGCCGGGCGCGTCCCACCCACCTGAACCGAGGAGGACCGATGGCCACCGGTGAGACCGGCTTCGAGGACGTCTTCTACGACCTCGTCTCCGTCCAGTACCACTCGCTCAAGGCCGGGCACGACTACGGCCAGTACGTCCGGGACGCCGAGAACGCGGGCCTGGACGACGTCGCGGCGTTCTTCCGCGAGGTCATGGAGCAGGACTCCCAGCGCGCCAAGCGCTGCCACGAGTTCCTCGGCCGCCTCCAGGGCACCTCGCAGGGCGGGCCGGCCACCCGGTAACCGGGGCAGGATGCGGTCGTGATCTCGACCGCGCTCACCCGCCGCTTCGCCCTCGCCACGCCGGTCGTCGGAGCACCGATGGCCGGTGTGGCCGGGGGTGCGCTCGCGCGGGCGGTGTCGCTCGGCGGCGGGCTCGGCATGATCGGCGTCGGCAGCGCGACACCCACGTCCTTCGTCGTCGAGCAGTGCGCCGTCCCGCGCGGCGACGGGCTGCCGTTCGGCGTCGGGCTGATGGCCTGGGCGCTGCCCGGCCGGCCCGACCTGCTCGAGGCGACCATCCAGGCGGCGCCCGACCTCGTCTCGGTCTCCTTCGGCGACCCGGCGCCCTGGGTGCCGCGCCTGCACGACGCCGGGATCGCCGTCGCCTCGCAGGTGAACACGGTGGCCGACCTGCACCGGGCGCTGGCCGCCGGAGTCGACCTCGTGGTGGCGCAGGGCAGCGAGGCCGGCGGGCACACCGGGCAGCGGGCCACCCTCCCCCTGCTGCAGGAGGTGCTCGCGCTGACCGACCGGCCGGTCCTGGCCGCCGGCGGTGTCGCGACCGGCGCGGGGATGGCCGCCGCCCTGGCCGCGGGCGCGGCGGGCGTCTGGATCGGCACCCCGCTGCTGTCCTGCCCGGAGGGCCTCAACTCCCCTGCCGCCCGGGAGCGGGTGCGCGCGGCGGCCGGCGAGGAGACCGTGCTGACCCGGGCCTTCGACGTCGCCCAAGGCATCCCGTGGCCGGAGCGGTGGCCCGGCCGCGCGCTGGTCAACGACTTCTCCCGCACCTGGCACGGGCGCGAGGCCGAGCTGGCGCACGACGCCGGCGCCCGTCAGCTCGTGGTGGACGGCCGGCGCACCGGGGACCCGGCGAGCGCGCCGGTCTACGCCGGGGAGTCGGTCGGGCTGGTCACCGCGGAGCGCTCGGCCACCGAGGTCGTGCGGGAACTGGACGCCGCGGCCGAGCAGGCGCTGCGTGCAGTGGCGGGGCTGCTGGACCGACCGCCGGCCCCGTGAGCATCGTCCAGTCGTCGACCCCCGGGCCCCGGCGAGAGGCCGGGAACCGCACACCCGCGCAGCGGTACCGGGTCAGACGGTGCAGCTGTCGTCGGTGCAGCCGTCGGCCGGCGGCACCGTGACCAGCGGGTTGGCGTCGGCCCAGGCGCGCTCGAGGACCTGCAGCAGCAGCTCGGCCGGCTGGGCGCCCGCGGCGCCGTACTTCCGGTCCACGACGAAGAAGGGGACCCCGGTGGCGCCGAGCGACTGCGCGGTGGCGCTGTCCTGGCGGACGGCGGACAGGTAGCGCCGGTCGGCCAACGCCGCCCGGATCTCGGCCTCGTCGAGGCCGACCTGGACGCCCAGCGGGACGAGCGAGTCGACGTCGAAGACCGGGCGCCCCTCCTCGAAGTAGGCGTGCAGCAGCAGCTCCTTGAGCTGGTTGCGCCTGCCGTGCTCGGCGGCCAGGTGCAGCAGCTCGTGCGCGAGCAGGGTGTTGCCGCTGACGGCGTCGGCCAGGTGGTACTCCAGGCCTTCACCGGCGGCGACCTGCTCGACCTGCGTCATGTTCTGGCGCATCTGCTCGACGCTCGTGCCGTACTTGCGGGCGAGCGCCGGCAGCGTCGGGTGCGTCTCGCCCTCGGGCGCGGTGGGGTCGAGCTGGAAGGACCGCCAGACCACCTCGACCTGGTCACGGTGGGGGAACCGCTCGAGCGCGGCCTCCAGCCGGCGCTTGCCGATGTAGCACCACGGGCACACGACGTCGGACCAGACCTCTACCTGCATACCCGGCCCAACGTCGCCGCCCGCTCGGAACTTCCTGCTCAGCGCACGCCGACGAGGTCGACGACGAAGACGAGCGTCGCGCCCGGCTTGATGACGCCACCGGCACCGCGGTCGCCGTAGGCCTTGTGCGCCGGGATGGTCAGCCGGCGGCGGCCGCCGACCTTCATGCCGACGATGCCCTCGTCCCAGCCCTGGATGACCATGCCGACACCGACCCGGAACTCCAGTGGGTCGCCGCGGTCCCAGGAGGCGTCGAACTGCTCGCCGCCCTCGTGCGTGACGCCCACGTAGTGGGCGCTGACCAGGTCACCGGCCTTGGCCTCCTCGCCGTCACCCACGACGAGGTCCTCGACCACCAGGTCGTCGGGGGCCGGCCCGGTCGGCGGCTCGACCTCGGGTCGGGTCAGCTCAGCCACGGTTCTCCCTCCCGCGCCGGGGCGGTCCCGGCGCCGTCGTCCCCCATCCAAGCAGCGCTCGGCGGCTCCGGCTCGGGCCGGCGGACGTCGAGCGGGTGGGCGATCTCGTCGGCGGGCAGCCGCGCGGCCCAGATGGCGACGACGGCGAACACCGGCGGGGCCAGGCCTGCGACCAGGAAGGCCCCCGACCGCCCGACCAGCTCGCTGAGCGGCCCGGCGAGCGCCATCGACAGCGGCATGAGGCTCAGCGAGACGAAGAAGTCGAGGCTGGACACGCGGCCGAGGAGGGCCGGCGGAACCCGGCGCTGCAGCAGCGTCCCCCAGATGACCATGCCCGCCTGGAAGGTCGCCCCCACGGCCGCGGCGGCGACGAGCATGACCCCGAGGTCGGTGGTGAACCCGAAGACGACCATCGGCACGCAGCCCACGCCCCACAGCAGGTTCATCACCGTGAGGTAGCGGCGCGGCAGCCGCCAGGAGGCGACCAGCAGCGAACCGAGCGCACCGCCCAGCCCGAAGGCGGCCAGCACCCACGCGTGCTGGCTCGCGCCGCCGCCGGCGTCCTCGATCGCGAACGGGACGAGCACCTCGAACGGCCCGATGAAGGCCAGCAGCATGAACGCGGCGAACAGCAGCGTGGCCAGCAGCCACGGCGTCGCGACGACGTAGCGGACCCCCTCGCGGACGTCGGCGACCAGGCCCGGCGGCGGCGCGCCGTCGGCGTGCTCGCGGCGCACCGGGGTCAGCGGCAGCGCGAGCAGGAAGCCGGCCGCGAGGAAGGCCGCCACGGCGGTGCCGGCCATCGCCGCGCCCGGGGACCAGGCGGCGACGAGGAACCCGGCGACCGCCGGCCCCGCCGCCTGACCGAGCACTGGGCGCACCGCCCCCTCGAGCCCGTTGACCGCCAGCAGGTCGCCCTCCGGGACGAGCGCCGGCACCAGCGCCGAGTACGCCGGGTAGAACAGCCCCAGCGCCGCGCCGTCGACCAGGGCGACGAGGGCCAGCTGCCACAGGTCCAGGACGCCGGTGAGCGAGAGGGCGGCGGCCACGGCCGTCGCGCCACCCTGGAGCAGCGCCACGAGCAGCAGCAGGTGGCGCTGGGGCACCCGGTCGGCCAGCGCCCCGCCGAGCAGGGTCATCACCAGCATCCCGCCGGAGCTCAGCGCCGCGACGAGCGACAGCGCGCCCGGTCCGCCGTCGAGCGCGACGACCTGCCAGACCATCGCGATCGCCCACAGCCCCTGGGTGAGCAGCGAGAGCGCCATGGCCGCCGCGAGCAGCCGGTAGGAGCGGTGCCGCAACGGCGCCAGGGCGCGTGGCAGCGTCATCGAACTCCTCCGTCGGTGGTGGGCGCGCCCATCGTGGGCCACGGGTACGACAGGACGCACGCCGTTTCCCCGACGGCGGAACCGGGGCGGTCCCGGTGGTCGGTGGCCGCCGCTACCGTCCGCGCCATGATCGACCACCTGGGGCTGCAGTGCGCCGACGCCGAGGCGGCGGCGGCCTTCTACCAGCACGTCTTCGCCGCCTGCGGCGTCCGCGAGGCGATGCGCATCGACACCCCGCTCGGGCCCGTGATCGGGCTCTGCGGGCCCGGCGGGCAGCCGCAGCTGTGGACGAGCCCGGCCGAGGACACCGGCCACCGCCCGGTGCACCTGGCCCTGGCGGCGCCGTCCCGCGAGGCCGTCGACGCGGTCTTCGCCGCCGCGCGCGAGGCGGGGGCGGAGATCCTGCACGAGCCGCGGGTGTGGCCCGAGTACCACCCGGGCTACTACGGCGTCTTCCTGCGCGACCCCGACGGCAACAACGTGGAGGCGGTGCACCACGGGGCGCCGCCGTCCTGACCGTGCGCCGCGCCGCGCGGCGTGCTGGGCTGGGCACATGCCTGCCGAGCAACCCCCGTGGTGGTCCCGTGCCGTCGTCTACCAGGTCTACCCGCGCTCGTTCATGGACTCCGACGGCGACGGGATCGGCGACCTCGGCGGCGTGCTGCTGCACCTGGACCACCTCGCCGACCTCGGCGTCGACGTCCTGTGGCTCTCGCCGGTCTACCCCTCACCCCAGGCCGACAACGGCTACGACATCAGCGACTACCAGGACATCGACCCGCTGTTCGGCTCGCTGGAACAGCTCGACGAGCTGATCGCGGCGCTGCACGCCCGCGGCATGAAGCTGGTCATGGACCTGGTGGTCAACCACACCAGCGACCAGCACCCGTGGTTCCGCGAGGCCCGGTCCTCGACGGACGACCCCAAGCGCGACTGGTACTGGTGGCGCCCGCCGCGCCAGGGGATGGCGCCCGGCGCCCCCGGCGCGGAGCCGACGAACTGGCAGTCGTTCTTCTCCGGGCCGGTCTGGGAGCTCGACGAGGCCAGCGGCGAGTACTACCTGCACCTGTTCGACCGCCGCCAGCCCGACCTGAACTGGGAGAACCCCGAGGTCCGGCACGCGGTCCACGAGATGATGCGCTGGTGGCTGGACCGCGGGGTCGACGGCTTCCGCATGGACGTCATCAACATGATCAGCAAGGACGTCGGCCCGGACGGGCAGCTGCACGACGGCCCGCCGCTGCCCGGCTCGTCGCTGGGTGACGGCTCGGCGTCCTACCTGTGCGGCCCGCGCATCCACGAGTTCCTGCAGGAGATGCACCGCGAGGTCTTCGCCGGCCATCCCGAGCAGCTGCTGCTCGTGGGGGAGATGCCGGGCGTGACGGTGGAGCAGGCGCGGCTGTTCACCGATCCGGCGCGCGCCGAGGTGGACATGGTGTTCCAGTTCGAGCACGTGGGCCTGGACCACGGCACCTCGAAGTGGGACGTCCACCCGTTGCGGCTGCGCGACCTCAAGGCGTCGTTCGGGCGCTGGCAGGCCGGCCTCGCCGATGTCGGCTGGAACTCCCTCTACTGGGACAACCACGACCAGCCGCGTGCCGTCTCCCGCTTCGGCGACGACTCGCCCCGGTACCGGCGCGACTCGGCCACCTGCCTGGCCACGCTGCTGCACCTGCACCGGGGGACGCCCTACGTCTACCAGGGCGAGGAGATCGGGATGGCCAACTACCCGTTCACGTCGCTGGAGGAGTTCGCCGACGTCGAGTCGCTCAACCACCACGTGCACGCCGTCTCGGCCGGCCACGACCCGGCGGAGGTGCTGGCGGCGCTGCGGTACATGAGCCGCGACAACGCCCGCACGCCGGTGCAGTGGGACGCCTCGGCGAACGCCGGGTTCACCACCGGGACGCCGTGGCTGGCGGTCAACCCCGACCACGTGGAGTGGAACGCCGCCGCCCAGCGGGACGACGAGCACTCGGTGCTGGCCCACTACCGGCGGCTGATCGCGCTGCGGCACACCGACGACGTCGTGGCGCTGGGCGACTTCACCATGCTGCTGCCCGACCACGAGGAGGTGTACGCGTTCACCCGCTCGCTGGCGGGCAGGGAGCTGCTCGTCGTCTGCAACGTCTCGCGGACGCCGTACCGGCTGGCCGAGCTGCTGCCCGAGGCCCCGGCCGCGGAGCTGGTGCTGGGCAACCTTCCCGACGACGACCCCGCCGAGCTGCGCCCCTGGGAGGCCCGCGTCCTGCGCCTGCCGTGACGCGCCTCTCCGGTCCGCGGCGGTGACCCGAGGCGGGCAACCCGACCCCGCCGATGTCCTCCCTCGGGACGACGCATCGACGGCCGCCCGGACGGCCGGACCGACGGGCCTCCTTACGCTGTACGGGTCGCTCCCCCCGCGGACAGGTGGTCCATGGCTCCCCGTACCGATGTCGCCGCCCGGTCGGCGCTGACCCGCCGGCGGGTGCTGCAGGCCGCGGTGGACCTCGCCGACCGCGAGGGGCTCCCCGCCCTCACCATGCGGCGCCTCGCTCAGGACCTCGACGTCGAGGCGATGTCGCTGTACCACCACGTCGCGAGCAAGGAGGCCGTCCTCGACGGCGTGGTGGAGGTGGTGGTCGGCGAGATCGTGGGTGCGGTGGCCGGCGTCGGCCCGGACGCGGCGGTCGACTGGCGCGGGGCCCTGCGGGCGCGCATCCTCACCGCCCGCCGGGTGCTGCTGCGCCACCCGTGGGCGCCGGCGGTGATCGAGACGCGGACCGCCGTGAACGCCGAGGTCATCGGCTACTTCGACGGGCTGCTCGGCATCCTCCGCGCGGGCGGCTTCTCCTACGACCTCGCGCACCACGCCATGCACGCGCTCGGCTCGCGGGCGCTGGGCTTCACCCGCGAGCTGTTCGCACCGGCCGACCCGGAGACCGGGGGCGAGGAGGCGATGGCGATGCTCGAGCAGCTGGCCGACGTCTACCCGCACCTGGCCGGCATGCTCGCCGACACCGCGCACCGGGACGACGGCGTGCTCGGCTGGTGCGACGACCAGGCCGAGTTCGAGTTCACCCTCGACCTGCTGCTCGACGGCCTCGACCGGCGCCTCGCCCGGGGCTGAGCTCCCGACCGTCTGGACATGCCTCCGCGCGCCCGCTAGCTTACGCCGTAGGAACCTTACGACGTAAGGGGAATGCCATGCGAGCCGTCCGCATCGGCGCGGCGCTGGTCGTCCTGCTGGCCGTGCTGTTCGTCCAGTCCTTCCGTGCGAAGTGGCCGCCCGTGCAGCGCGCCGTCCGCCGTTTCAACCGCGACGTGACCAACCCCCGCCAGCTGGCGACGGCGGGGCAGCCCGGGGCCTACGCGGCGGTCGTCCACCACCGCGGGCGCGTCAGCGGTGCCGCCTACCGGACGCCGGCCGTCGCGGTGCCCACCGGCGACGGCTTCGTGTTCGCGCTGCCCTACGGCCCGGGCGCCGACTGGGTCCGCAACGTCCTGGCGGGCGGGAGCGCCACCGTCGAGCACGAGGGTCGGTCCGTACCGGTGCACCGCCCGCGCCTGGTGCCGGCGGCCGAGGCGGACCGGTTCTTCCCACTGCGGGAGCAGCGGATGCACCGGCTCTTCGGCGTCCGTGACTTCCTGCGGGTGACGGAGACCGGCCGGTGACGACGACGGAGGTCCCCGTGGCGGCGCCCCAGGGGCCGGTCGACGGGTGAGGGGTGGATCGCCGTGGACGGTGACGCGCTCGCCACGGACGGGGCCCTGCGCTTCGGGGGCGACGCCGTCCTGGAGCTCAGCGCGGAGCAGACGGCGCCGCGCTGACGACCCCGGGCGGCGGTCCTAGGCTCTCCTCCTCGTGGGCCGGGTCGTCGAAGCAGTGCTCCCGGCCCGCATGGGGACGCCGTTCCGCTGGCTCGTCGGCTCCTCCTGGGCGACCAACCTGGGCGACGGCATCGCGCTGGCCGCCGGCCCGCTGCTGGTGGCCGCGCAGACCAGCGACCCGTTCGTCGTCGCGCTCGCCGCGCTGCTGCAGCGGCTGCCCTGGCTGCTCTTCGGCCTCTACGCCGGGGTGCTCGCCGACCGGGTCGACCGCCGGTTGCTGGTCATCGCCGTCGACGTCGCGCGCGCCGTCGTCCTCGGCGTCCTGACCCTCGCCCTCGTCACCGGGCAGGTGACCGTCCCGGTGGTCCTGGCCGCGCTGTTCCTGCTGGGCACCGCCGAGGTCTTCGCCGACACGACGTCCGGGACGCTGCTGCCGATGGTGGTCGGCCGGGACGACCTCGGCACCGGCAACGCCCGGCTGCTGGCCGGCGCGCTGACCATGAACCAGATGGCCGGCCCGGCCCTGGGCGCGGTGCTCTTCGCCGCGGGCTCGGCCTGGCCGTTCCTCGTGCAGGGGCTGTGCGTCGCGTTCGGCGCGCTGCTGCTCGTGCGCATGGCGCTGCCCCCGCTCCCCCGCACCGCCGGCGAGCGGCACGTCGGCCGGGAGATCGTCGAAGGGCTGCGCTGGACGTGGGGCAACGGGCCCGTCCGCACGCTGACGATCACGATCGTCACCTTCAACGTCACCTACGGCGCCGCCTGGTCGGTGCTGGTGCTCTACGCGACCGACCGGCTCGCCCTCGGCGCGATCGGCTTCGGCCTGCTCAGCACGGTGACGGCGGTGGGCGGCCTGCTGGGCACGGTCTCCTACGGCTGGCTGGCCCGGCGCGCCGGCCTGGCCCTGCTCATGCGCATCGGCCTGGTCATCGAGACCTTCACCCACCTCGGGCTGGCGCTGACCACCACCCCCTGGGTGGCGGCGGCGGTCCTGTTCGTGTTCGGGGCCCACGCGTTCGTGTGGGCGACGACGTCGCGCACCGTCCGCATGCGCGCCGTCCCCGCGCACCTGCAGGGACGGGTCGGCAGCCTCTACTACCTCGGGGTGTTCGGCGGGATCGTCGCGGGCCAGGCGGCGGGCGGGCTCATCGCGCGGGCCTGGGGCATCACCGGCCCGTTCTGGTTCGCCTTCGCGGGCTCGGCGGTCATCCTCGTGCTCATCTGGAAGCAGCTCACCCACATCGCGCACGCCGAGGACGAGGTGCCCGCTGCAGGGTGACCGTGGTGCAATGCCAGGTCGGGTCGGCCACGGGGACGGGGTGAGGACGGTGCAGCACGGCACGCTCCCCCCGGCCCGCCGCCGGACCCGCCGACCCGGGGCGGTACGGCGCACGTGGGCCCGCCACCCGCGGATCGGGCTCGCCGTCCGGGCGGCCCTGGCCGCGACGGTGGCCTGGGCGCTGGCCCAGCTCGTCCCCGGACCGGTCGCCGACTACCCCTACTACGCCCCGCTCGGCGCGGTCGTGGCCACGACCGCCTCCACGCTGGCCAGCTCGGTGCGCCAGTCGCTGCAGACCGTGGCCTCGATCGCCCTGGGCGCCGCGATCGCGCTCGTGGGTGACGCGCTCGTCGGGCCGCAGCTGCTGGCCCTGGCGCTGGTCGTCGCCTCCGGCGTGCTGCTGGCCGGCTGGCGGCGGCTGGGCAGCGGCAGCAGCTGGCTGCCGACGGCGGCCCTCTTCACGCTCATCCTCGGCCAGGGCAACCCGACCGGGTACGTCCTGGGCTTCGCCGGGCTGACGTTCGCCGGCGCGCTCGTCGGCATCCTGGTGGCCGCGGCGTTCCCGCCGCTGCCGCTCGCCCCCGCCGACGACGCGCTGGGGGCGCTGCGCGAGACGCTCGCCGGGCAGCTCGACGACCTGGTCGACGGGCTGCGCCAGGACCACCCGCCGACGCAGGACGAGTGGCGTGGTCGGATGCGGACCATCGACCCGCTGCTCGCCCAGATGCGGGCGGCCGTCCAGGAGACCGACGAGGCCCGCCGCGGCAACCGCCGGGCCGCCCGCTACCGGCCCGCCGCCGACCGGCTGTACGAGCAGGCCCGGGCGCTCGAGCGGCTGACCCTGCTGGTCGAGGACCTCACCCTGGTCATCGCCGAGACCGAGGTCGCGGAGCACGAGCGGGTCGCCCTCGGGCCGGCGCTGCGCCCCTCCGCGGCGACGGCGCTGGCCGCGCTGGCCGAGGTGCTCCGCTCGGTCGAGGGGGCGGCCGCCGATCCCGAGGCGGTCCGCCGGGCCGACGGTGCCCTCGCCGCGTTCGCCACCGAGCTGCGCCGCGCGCGGGCCTCCACCGACGACGACCTGTTCGAGGCCGGGAACATCTTCGGCAACGTCCGCCGCTCGCTGGCCGCCGTCCGCCCGCGGGAGCCGGCCGAGCACCCGGACGACGCGTGACGCTCGACCCCCGATCCACACCGCCGCCGCTGCGCGCCGAGCGGCTGCGGCCAGGACGTGCGGTCCGGCACCGGCCGGACGGTCCCTGCGGGCTCGTCCCCCAGGCGGACGTGCCCCGGCCGCGCGAAACGGTGCAGCTCGGCGTCAGGCGACGTCACCGCGGCCCGGGCGGCCTGGCGGGCGAGGCCGTGGCGGCGGTGGGCGCCCAGGCCGGGCAGCGCCGGCTGCCAGGTGCGCCACCAGCCACCGAGACCGTGCACGAGGACGAGCAGGGCGGGATCCGGTGCGGTGCGCGGAGAGCTCCGCCCCTCAGCCGAGCGGGGAGCGGGCTGCCCGCCGGCGGCCCGGCACGTCCAGCAGGTACAGGGCTGCCACTGCTGGGAGCAGCGAGCCCACGGCGACCAACGCCAGGGCCGGAGGCTGAGCACCGGCGCCGGTGAGCAGGCCGCCGGCGAGCGGCGCCACGAGTCCCGCGCAGCCCCAGCCGGTGAAGACCCGGCCGTAGGCCTTCGGGAAGGCGCGCTCCCCGACCCGGTCCGCCGTGACCGCCGGGACCAGCGCGGAGACCGCGCCGTAGGCCAGCCCCGTGCCGGCGAAGGCGCCGAGGAGGAGCCAGGGAGCCGCCGGTCCGCCGAGACCCGCCGCGGAGACAGCGGCGACGCCCAGCGCCGCCGCCAGCGCCGCCGGCCGGCCGACCCGGTCGGACCACCAGCCGGCCACCAGCCGCCCGACCAGGTTGCCGGCGGCCAGCAGCGAGACCGCCGCACCGGCCGCGCCGGAGCTCAGGCCGCGGTCGGCGGCCACCGGGGCAGCCACGCCGAACACGAGCAGCCCGGGAGCGGCGCCACCGGCGAAGAGCACCCAGAGCAGCACGAGGGTCCGCCGCGGCAGCGGCCCGGCCGTCGCCGCCCCCCGGCGAGCAGGACGGTCGGCGGGGGCGAGGAGCGCCGCCACCGCCAGCAGGCCACCGACCACGACGGCCAGTGCGCCGAGGCTGGCCCGCCAGCCGGCAGCGGCGAGCGCCGCTGGAGCAGCCAGGCCGAGGAGCACCGGCCCGGCGGCATAGGCGGCGACGACCAGGCCGGTGGCCGTGCCGCGGCGGGAGCCGGGGGACCGGGCGGCGAGCGCGACCGCGACGCCGTAGGCGAGTCCGCTGGCGCCGCCGAACAGCACCCCGACCCCGCCCCACAGCGCGAGCGGATGCGGCACGGCCGCCGCTCCTCCGAGGCCGATGGCCGCCAGCCCGGCCGCACCGCCGAGCAGCCGCCGGGGCCCCACGGCGGGCAGTGCCCGGCCCGCGGCCAGCAACGCGGCCGTGAAGACGGCGATCGAGACCGCGAAGACAGCGGCACCCGCGGAGCCCGGTGCGCCGACGTCCGCGGCCGCCTGCTCGGCGAACAGGCTCCAGCCGAAGAGCGCCCCGGCGGCGAGGTTCGCCACCGCGCCGGACGCGACGAGCCGCTCCACCCTGGGACCCTCCGGGCTCGGCAGCGGTGGACCCGGCTCACCGTCCCTGCCCCGCCGCCCTTCGTCAAGCAGCCCGGTGGGGGGCGCTTGGCACCCGGCGCCGACGACCCCCGGACCTCCGTGCGACATGCCGAACGGCCCTCACCCGTTGCGTCACGACGCGCCGCCACCCGCCGCGACTGATCTCCGGCCCGGACGCCGGGTGCCTTGACCGCCTCCGACGGACGGGACGAGGGTCCGCCTGGTCCGGAGGGCCGAGTGCCCCTCCGCCGGTGCACCCGGAGGTCCGACATCGCCGTCCACCTGTACCGCCGCCCCGACCACGGCACGACCGGGACCCGCTGCGCGATGGGCCGCCCCGGCCGGTCGAGTCCCGGCCCACGGCTCGGCCGCTCCCCTGCGCACCGGCACGTTCGCCGTCGACGTGACGCCGTCGGCGTCGGGACCCACCCGGACAGACCCCGGCATGGGCGTACCGAGGTCCAGGTCCCGCCCCTCGCCCGTCCACAGCCCGCCCTGACCTGAGGAGCCCCCCGTGCCCGACGTCATCTTCGAGATCAACCGCGACCTGAGCGTGCCGATGCGCGACCAGGCGGTGCCGGGCCACAACCGCTGGCACCCCGACATCCCGCCGGCGACGACGGTCGCCCCCGGCGGGACGTACCGGATCGAGTGCAAGGACTGGACCGACGACCAGGTCCGCAACACCGACGACGCCGACGACATCCGCGACATGAACATCGACCCGTGCCACGTGCTCAGCGGGCCCTTCGCCATCGAGGGCGCCGAACCCGGTGACCTGCTGGTCGTCGACATCGTCGACATCGGCCCCTTCCAGGAGCAGGAGTGGGGCTACACCGGGATCTTCGCCAAGGAGAACGGCGGCGGGTTCCTCACCGACTACTCGCCCGGGGCGTCCAAGGCGATCTGGGACCTGGACGGGATCTGGACCACCTCCCGGCACGTCCCCGGGGTGCGCTTCATCGGCAACTCCCACCCGGGGCTGTTCGGCTGCGCGCCGTCCCCGGACCTGCTGGCGGAGTGGAACCGCCGCGAGCAGGCGCTGATCGACCTGAACCCGGACCGGGTCACCGGGGACGTCCCGGCGCACCCGGGGGACGTGGCCGGCGCACCCCAGGTCCCGGCGCTGGCCCTGCCCCCGCTGCCCAAGGACGCGTTGCTGGGGACGCTCAGCGGGGCGGCCCTGGACCGGGCGGCCGCCGAGGCCTGCCGCACCATCCCCCCGCGGGAGCACGGCGGCAACGTCGACATCAAGGACCTCGGCGTCGGCACCCGGGTCTACATGCCGGTGTACGTGCCCGGGGCCAACTTCTCCATCGGGGACCTGCACTTCGCCCAGGGGGACGGCGAGATCACCTTCTGCGGGGCGATCGAGATGCCCGGCTTCATCGATCTGCACTTCGACCTGATCAAGGGCGGGATGGACCGCTACAAGCAGTCGATGCCGTTCTTCAAGCCCGGCCGGGTCGGCCCGAACTACTCGGAGTTCATCACCTTCGAGGGGATCTGCGTCGAGGACGGCCGCAACTACTACATGAACGCGACCGTCGCCTACCGCCAGGCCTGCCTCAACGCCATCAACTACCTGATGCCGGCCATGGGCTGGACGTTCGAGCAGGCCTACCTGTTCCTCGGGGCAGCACCGGTCGACGGCCGGATCGGTGGGGTCGTGGACATCCCCAACAGCGCGGTGTCGATCAGCATCCCGCTGTCGATCTTCGACCGGAACATCCTGCCCGACGGTGCCGGTGGGGGCCGGGACCTGACGGCGGACTGATCCACCGGGTGGTGCGGGGCGGGACCGGCCCGCCCCGCACCACGTCCCTCCCCGACCCCAGAGAGGAGCACCCCGTTGCCGCTGTACGAGTTCCGCTGCCCGGAGTGCGGCCCGTTCGACCTGCACCGTGGGATGCGGGACGCCGCGTCCACGGCGCCATGCCCCGCCTGCGACCGGACGGCGACGCGCCACTACCGCGTGGGGGTCGGGCGCCCTCACGCCGGCGCCCTGCGCGACGCCGGCCGCGCGGACCGCGCGCGCGTCGACCGGGCGCGCAGCGGGGAGCCGGTGATCACCGGCCCGCCCACGGGACGGCGCCTGCGCGGCGGCACGGCCCATCGGCACTGATCCGAGGGCGGGGCCGGCCGCCCCCGGCTACGGTCGGTAGCACCCGAACCGCTACGGACGGAGGGCCATGCCGCTCGTCTCCCGCCTCTCGACCACCCCGGTCAAGGGCACCGCCCTGCACCACCCGGAGACCGTGACGGTCACCGGCAACGGAGTGCCGGAGAACCGGCGCTTCCACCTGGTCGACGCCCGGCGGCGGTTGTTCAACGGCAAGCAGCACGGTCCGCTCGTGCAGCTCACCGCCGAGTTCGACCCCCACGGGGACCACCTCGTCCTGAGGTTCCCCGACCGTCCGCCCGTGGCGGGTCGCACCACCGGGCTCGGCGAGGCCGTGCGCACGGACTTCTACGGGCGCGACGTCGACGGGCACGTCCTCGAGGGGCCGTGGTCGGCCGCGCTCAGCGACTTCGTCGGGCAGGAGGTGCACCTGGTCGCGGTCGACCGGCCCGGTGACGCGGTCGACGTCCACCCGGTCACGCTGATCTCCACCGCGACGCTCGAGCACCTCCGCCGGGTCACCCCGGACGGGGAACGGCTGGACCACCGGCGGTTCCGGATGCTCGTCGAGGTGGCCGGCTGCGACGTGCACGAGGAGGACACCTGGGCCGGCCGACGCGTGCGGATCGGCGCGGTCACCGTCCAGGTGGTCGGACCGGTGCCGCGCTGCGTCGTGACCAACGAGAACCCGGAGAGCGGGAAGGTCGACTTCGGCACCCTGAAGGCCATCGTGAGGTACCGCGGCCAGCTCGCGACCGACCTCAGCACGCCGGTGGCGCACCTGCCGGACAACGGCGCCGCGATCCTCGGCATGTACGCCACCGTGGAGCAGCCCGGCGAGATCGCCCTCGGCGACCCGGTCGAGCTGCTCGACGAGACCGCCGTCCAGGCCGCCCGACCCGCCCGCTGAAGCGAGGAGCCCCGATGCCCCGGCCCACCGACCACGAGCTGTTCGACCTGGGGGACGTCGTCCTGCAGAGCGGCGCGACCCTGCGCGGAGCCCAGCTCGCCTACAAGACGTACGGCACGCTGAACGCCGACCGGTCCAACGTGATCGTCCACCCCACGTGGTACAGCGCCTGGCACGACGCCAACGAGTGGTCGGTCGGGCCGGGCATGGCCTGCGACCCCGAGAAGTACTTCATCGTGATGCCCAACCAGCTCAACAACGGCCTGTCGACGTCGCCGAGCAACACCCCGCCGCCCTACGACGGGCCGAACTTCCCGCCCGTGACGTTCTACGACCAGGTCGAGGTGCAGCACCGGCTGCTCACGGAGAAGTGGGGCATCGAGTCGGTGGAGCTGGTGCTCGGGTCCTCCATGGGCGCCGGCCAGACCTACCAGTGGGCGGTCAGCCACCCGGAGATGGTGAAGCGGGCCGCCCCCATCGTCGGCTCGGCGCTCACCAGCGAGCACAACCAGGTCTTCCTGAAGAGCCTGCGTGCTGCGCTCACCCTCGACCCGGCGTTCGCGGGCGGCCGCTACCGGCGGGACGCGCTGCCCACCGCCGGGTTGCGCGCCTTCGCCCGGATCTACGCCGGGTGGGGCCTGTCGCAGGCCTTCTACTGGCAGCGGGAGTACCGCAACCTGGGCTTCTCCTCCCTGGAGGACTTCCTCGTCGGGTTCTGGGAGGGCTTCTGGCTCGACGACCGTGACCCCAACGACCTGCTGGGGATGCTCTGGACCTGGGAGCACGGCGACGTCGGCAAGACCCCGGGCTTCGACGGCGACACCGAGGCCGCGCTGCGCTCGATCCGCTGTCCCCTGGTGGCGATGCCGGCGAAGACGGACCTCTACTTCCCGCCGGAGGACGAGGAGTGGGCATCGCAGTTCATCGAGCACGGTGAGGTCCGGGTCATCCCCACCGTCTACGGGCACTTCGCCGGCCTGGGGCAGAACCCGGCGGACAACGAGTTCATCGACCGGGCGCTCCGGGAGCTGCTGGACCGCCCGGCCTGACCCGCCCCGGCGCGGCGGGCGCGGACCGTGCAGCGCCCCCCACGCTCAGCTGAGCGGGCTGCGCGGGAGCAGTCGGTCGCTGATGATCCGCTTCTGGATCTCGCTGGTGCCCTCGAAGATCGTGGTCAGCCGGGCGTCCCGCCAGTGCCGCTCGACCTGCCGCTCGGTCGTGTAGCCGTTGCCGCCGTGCAGCTGCATGGCCTGGTTGGTCACCCGCACCGACATCTCGGTGGCCTCGAGCTTCACCATCGAGGCCTCCTTGGCCACCGGCAGCCCGAGGTCGAGCAGGTGGGCGACCTGCCGGTAGAAGGCCCGCGACTGCTCGATCTGCGCCGCCATCTCGGCCACGGCGAACCGCAGCGCCTGGAAGTCGCCGATGGGGTGGCCGAACTGCTCCCGCTCCTGCAGGTAGCGGACGGAGTCCTCCAGCGCAGCCCGCGCCAGGCCCACCGCGCGGGCCGCGGTGTGCACCCGGGCCGTGTTGAGGAACTTCTGCGCCTCGGCGAACCCGGCCTGCTTCGCTTCCTCGCCCTCGGCGTCGCTGTCCTCGCGGGCGGCCCTGGCCTGGTCGATGACGTTGTCCTTCGGGATGCGGACGCCGTCGAAGGTGAGGTCCCAGGTGAGGAAGCCGTGGTAGCCGATCTTGTCGATCGGGGAGCCGGTCAGCCCCTCCGGGAACGCGCCGCGCTCCTTCTCGAGCAGCAGGTTGAGCAGGCCGGCCGAGCGGGACTCCCCGGGCTCCGGGTCGCGCTCGCGCACGAGCACCTGGATGAAGTCGGCGGCCTCGGCGTTGCCGCACCACCGCTTGCGGCCGGTGACCACCCACTCGTCGCCGTCGAGGACCGCGCGGGTGGAGACCCCGGCCAGGTCGGAGCCGGCGTCGGGCTCCGACAGCGCGATCGCGCCGATCCACTCGCCGCGGGCGCTGCGGGCCATGAGCTCGTGCCGGCGGCCGGCGTCGGGCACCGCCGTCCCCAGCCCCTGCGAGCGGGCCAGGATGCTGGCCGTCGACATCCAGGCGCGGGCGAGCTCCTCGCTGACCATGCAGTACTCGAAGACGCCGAGCCCCAGCCCGCCCTGGTCCGCGGGCATGGTGATGCCGAACCAGCCCCGCTCGGCCATGCCGGAGAGGAGCGACGCCGGGATGAGGCCCTTCTGCGGGTCGAGCTCGTCCGCGACCGGCAGCACCTCCTCCATGGCGAACCGGCGCGCCTGCTCCTGCAGCGCCTCCCGCTCCGGGGTGTGCCACGGGGGCAGCAGCGCGGGCGGCTGCGGCTCGAGGATCTCGTCGGTGCCGGTCATGCGTCCTCCTCGGTGAGGGCGGTGATCCCCGGCCCGTTCCCCCGGCGGAGCACGATCACCCGCGCTCGTGACCAGCGTCACCGCCGCGCGCCCTCGCGAGCTCGACGTAGTGCTCGACCAGCGAGGCGTCGTCCACGGTGCCGGTGTTGACCGCCTTCGCCGGGTCCACGCCCTGGAACAACCGCTTGAGCGGCACCTCCAGCCGCTTGCCGGTGCGGGTGTGCGGCACCCCCGGGACGGCGATCACCTCGTCGGGCACGTGCCGCGGGCTGGCCTGCTCCCGGATCGCCGCCCGCAGCCGCCCGACCAGGTCCTCGGTCAGCTCGGTCCCGGGCGCGAGCTGCACGAACAGCGGCATCCAGTAGCCGCCCTCGGGCAGCTCCACGCCGAGCACGACGCAGTCCAGCACCTCCGGGAAGGCCTCGACGGCGGCGTAGATGTCGGCCGTGCCCATGCGCACGCCGCCGCGGTTGAGCGTGGAGTCCGACCGGCCGGTGATGACGCAGGTGCCGCGCGCGGTGATCTCCAGCCAGTCGCCGTGCCGCCACACGCCCGGCCACGGTTCGAAATAGGCGGCGCGGTAGCGGGCGCCGTCCGGGTCGTTCCAGAAGCAGAGGGGCATCGAGGGCATCGGCTCGGTGACCACGAGCTCCCCCAGCTCCCCCACCACGGGCTCGCCCTGCTCGTCCCACGACGCCACCGCGACACCCAGGTTGGGCCGCTGGAGCTCCCCCGCCGTCACCGGCAGCAGCGGGCTGGACCCGATGAAGCCGGTGGCGACGTCGGTGCCGCCGGACGCCGACGTCAGCTGCAGGTCCGCGCCCACGGCGTCGTAGACCCAGTGGTAGGAGGACGCGGGCAGCGGGGATCCGGTGCTGGCCAGCACGCGCAGCGCCGAGAGGTCGTGGTCGTCCCCGGGGCGGGCGCCGGCCTTCTGGCAGGCGGCGAGGTAGCCGGGGCTGGTGCCCAGGACGGTGGTGCCCAGCCGGGCGGCGAGCGCGAACTGGGCGTCGACGGTCGGGTACGCCGGGGCGCCGTCGTGCAGGATCGCCGTCGCCCCCGAGAGCAGGGACGACACCACGACGTTCCACATCATCCAGGCCGTCGAGGTGTACCAGTAGAAGCGGTCGCCGGGGCCGAGGTCCTGGTGCAGCCGGCCGGACTTCAGCTGCTCCAGCACCACCCCGCCGTGCCCGTGCACGATCCCCTTGGGCAGGCCGGTGGTGCCCGACGAGTAGACGATCCACAGCGGGTGGTCGAACGGCGTCGGCTCGAACACCGGGTCCTGCCCGTCCGCGACGGCGTCGGCCCACGCCAGGGCGCCGTCGGGCACCTCGTCGGGGAAGAGCCGCGGGACGGCGATCGTCGTCCGCACCGTGGGCAGCGCCTCCCGCAGCTGCGCGACGACCTCGCGCCGGTCGTGCGCCCGCCCGTTGAACCGGTACCCGTCGACGGCGACCAGCACGGTGGGCTCGATCTGCGCGAACCGGTCGAGGACGGCGCGGGTGCCGAAGTCCGGCGCGCAGGAGGACCACACCGCCCCGACCGCGGCCGCGCCGAGGAAGGCGACGACGGTCTCGGGCACGTTGGGCAGGTAGCCGGCCACCCGGTCGCCGGGGCGCACGCCGAGCCGGCGCAGGGTCGCGGCGAACGCGCCCACCCGGGCCCGGAGCTCCGCCCACGGGATCTCGACGGGCTCGGTGTCCTCCGCGACGGCGACCAGCGCGGGCCGGTCGTCGGCGGCCTGGCGGAACACCTGCTCGGCGTAGTTCACCGTCGTGCCGGGGAACCAGACGGCGCCGGGCATCTCGCGGGAGGGGAGCACCCGGTCGTCGGGGACGTCGAGGACACCGGTCCAGCGCGCGAGGTCGCCCCAGAACTGGTCGAGGTGCTCCACCGACCAGCGCCACAGGGCGTCGTAGTCGACGGGGTCGCCGAAGGACACGCCCCGGCGCGCGGCCACGTCGGCGGCGAAGGCGGCCATCCGGGTGCCGGCGATCGACGCGGCCGACGGCCGCCAGAGGATCTCGGTGGTCTCGGTCACGCCCGCACCATGCCATCCTGGTCGCCCGCCGACCACGCCCCCTCGAGGAGTGCCCGTGCAGCCCGACCCCGCCGACGAGCGGAACGTGCTCGGTGGACCGCTCGAACCGTGCTCGACCGACCCGCTGACCGGCTTCTACCGCGACGGGCACTGCACCTCCGGGCCGGAGGACCTCGGGTCGCACACGGTCTGCGCCGTCGTCTCCACCGAGTTCCTGGCGCTGCAGCGGGAGCTCGGCAACGACCTCTCCACCCCGCGCCCGGAGTACGGCTTCCCGGGGCTGCGGCCGGGCGACCGCTGGTGCGTCGTCGCCTCCCGCTGGCTGCAGGCCTACCAGGCCGGGGCGGCCGCGGGCGTCGTGCTGGCCGCCACGAACGCCCGGGCCCTGGAGGTGGTGCCCCTCGAGGCGCTGCGCCGGTACGCCGTGGACGTGCCCGACGACGTCAGCGGGCTGGAGTGAGCGCCGCGCCGCCGGAATGAACGCCCGGCCGGTGGCGCTGCGGGGCGGCATGGACGACCTCCTCGACACGCCCTTGACCACGCTGCACGGCAGCGCCACCACGCTGCGGGAGCTCACCGGCGGGTCGCCGGCCCTGGTGGTGAACGTGGCCAGCCGGTGCGGGCTCACCCCGCAGTACACCGCGCTGGAGGCGTTGCACGAGGAGTACGGCCCCCGCGGTTTCACCGTCGTCGGGGTGCCCTGCAACCAGTTCATGGGCCAGGAGCCCGGCACCGCCGAGGAGATCGAGCAGTTCTGCTCGGCCACCTACGGCGTCACCTTCCCGCTGACCGAGAAGACCGAGGTCAACGGCCCGGGCGCGCACCCCCTCTTCCAGCGGCTGGCCGCGGTGCCCGACCTCGACGGGGCTGCGGGCGACGTGCAGTGGAACTTCGAGAAGTGGGTGGTCGACGGCACCGGCCGGGTCGTCGCCCGGTTCCGCCCGCGCACCGAGCCCGACGCTCCCGAGGTGCGCGCGGCGATCGAGTCCGTCCTCCCGGCCTGACGCCGACCGGCGCAGGTGGGCGGGAGCGCCTAGGTTCGCCTCCATGGCCGATCTGCGCTTCTGGTTCGACCCGGTCTGCCCCTTCGCCTGGATGACCAGCACGTGGGTCCGGCAGGTGAGCGCGCAGCGGGAGTACGACGTGGAGTGGCGGTTCATCTCGCTGCGGCTGCTCAACGCGCACGTCGACTACGACACCCACTTCCCGCCCGAGTACGAGGCCGGGCACACCGCCGGGCTGCGGCTGCTGCGCGTGGCCGCCCACGTGCGCGACCGGCACGGCAACGAGGGCGTCGCCCGGTTCTACGAGGCGTGCGGGCAGCACGTCTTCGAGCGCGGCCCCGAGGGCGACCGGGCGGTGCGCGGGACGGCGGGGTTCGTGGCCCCCGTGCTCGCCGACGCCGGCCTGCCCGCCGACCTCGCCGACGCGCTGGACGACGACGGGCGCGACGCGCAGATCCAGGCCGAGACCGACGAGGCCCTCGGCCTGGCCGGCAAGGACGTCGGGACGCCGATCCTGCACTTCCGGCCGCCGGAGGGGGTCGCCTTCTTCGGGCCGGTCATCAGCCGGCGGCCCGCCGACGACGAGGCCGTCGCGCTGTGGGACCACGTCGTCGGGCTGGCGTCGTTCCCGGGCTTCGCCGAGTTGAAGCGCAGCCTGCGCGAGCGCCCGCAGCTCCCCGCGTTCGGCGTGCAGCCGGGCGAGGTCGGCGAGCAGGAGGACTGGCACGGGGGCAGCCGTCGGCAGAAGCGCTGAACGCCGCGGCGGGGCGGTCGAGCCCCGCCGCCCCTGACGGGACCGGCGCCGCGAGGCTAAGGTAAGCCTTATCTGACCAAGCCGTCCGTCCCGGGAGCTGCTCGTGGCCACCACGGTCGACGTCCCGGCGCGGGGCTCGGCACGACCTCCGGCGACGGCGCTGCGTGCCCGGCGGCTCGGCACGCTGGTGCTGCTCCTGGTGCTCGTCGCCGCCGCGGCGCTGGCCAGCATCGCGATCGGCACGCGGTCGATCGGCCTCCCCGAGGTCTGGCGCTCGCTGCTGGACCCCTCCCTGTCCGGGGAGGAGGCGGTGATCGTCCGCCAGCTGCGCGTCCCGCGCACGGTGCTCGGCCTCATGGTCGGTGCGGCGCTCGGGGTGGCCGGGGCGCTGATGCAGGGCCACACCCGCAACCCGCTGGGCGACCCCGGGCTCCTCGGCGTGACCGCGGGCGCGAGCCTCGCCGTCGTCCTGGCGATCACGCTGCTGGGCGTCGGCACCCCCGCGGGCTACGTCTGGTTCGCCTTCGCCGGGGCGCTGCTCGGCACGGTGCTGGTGTACGCGATCGGCTCCGCCGGGCGGGGCGGGGCGACGCCGGTGACCCTCGCGCTCGCGGGTGCGGCGCTGTCCGCGCTGATGTACGCCCTGGTCCGGGCCGTCCTGGTCAGCGACCAGCAGACGCTGGACAGCTTCCGGTTCTGGGTGGTCGGCTCGCTGGCCGGGCGGGACGCCACCGTGGCCGCCCAGGTCGCCCCCTTCCTCGCCGTCGGCCTGGTGCTGGCCCTGGTCAACGCGCCCGCGCTGAACCTGCTCGGCCTCGGCGAGGACGTCGCCCGCGGGCTGGGCCAGCGCATCTGGCTGGCCCGCTCCGTCGGGCTGGCCGCGATCACGCTGCTCTGCGGCGCCGCCACCGCCGCCTGCGGGCCGATCGCCTTCGTCGGGCTCGTCGTGCCGCACGCCGTCCGGGCGCTCACCGGCCCCGACCACCGGTGGCTGCTGCCCTGCTCGGCGCTGGCCGGCGCCGCGCTGCTGCTGGTCGCCGACGTGCTCGGCCGCGTGCTGGCCCGCCCCGGTGAGCTCCAGGTGGGCATCGTGCTCGCCCTCGTCGGCGCCCCGTTCTTCATCGCGCTGGTGCGCCGCAGCCGGACGGTGCGGCTGTGAGCGTCGAGGCCCCGGCCCCCCCGCAGCCCCGGCTGCGGCCCGGGCGCGTGCTGCGCGCGGGCCCGGTGTCCGGCCTGCTGCACTGGCGGCAGGTCGTCGTGCCGGTGGCCGGGTTCGCCGTGCTGGTGCTGGCCGCGGCGCTGAGCATGGGGCGCGGCGACTTCCCGATCGGCGTCGGCGACGTCCTGCGCACCCTGGTGGGCCTCGGCGAGGGGCCGCAGCCGTTCATCATCCTGGAGCTGCGGGCCCCGCGGGTGGTGGTCGGCGCGCTCGTCGGGCTGGCCCTCGGCGTCGCGGGCGCGCTGTTCCAGACCTTCGCCCGCAACCCGCTCGCCTCCCCCGACACCCTCGGCATCACGATGGGCGCCTCCGTGGGTGCCGTGGCTGCGATCGTGCTCAGCGGCGGCTCCTCGACCGGCGCGATCCTGGGCGGGCTGGGCGTGCCGCTGGCCGCCCTGCTGGGTGCGCTGGTCACCGGCGTGCTGCTCTTCGCCCTCACCTGGCGGGCGGGGGTCGACGGCTACCGGCTGGTCCTCATCGGCATCGCCCTGTGGTCGGCGGGCACCGCGCTCACCGACTGGCTGCTCACCAACGCCGAGATCTACGACGCCGCGTCGGCCTACGTGTGGATCACCGGCTCGCTCAACGCCCGCACCTGGGACGACGCCCTCCCGCTGGGGACCGCGGTCGCGGTGCTGCTGCCGCTCGCGCTGGCGGCCGGGCGCGTGCTCGGCGTCCTCCAGTTCGGCGACGACACCGCCCGGGGGCTGGGCGTGCGGGTGGCCGGGGCGCAGGCCGCCGTCGTGCTGCTGGCCGTCTTCCTCGTGGCGTTCGCCGTCTCGGCCGCCGGGCCGATCACCTTCGTCGCCCTCGTGGTGCCGCAGATCGCCGTCCGGCTCACCGGCGGCTCGCGGCCGCCGCTGCTGGCGTCGGGCGTCCTCGGCGCCCTGCTCGTGGTCGCCGCCGACCTGGTCACCCGCACCGTGCTGCCCCAGGCGCTGCCCGTGGGCATCCTGACCGCCGTCATCGGCGCCCCCTACCTGCTCTGGCTCCTGGTCCGTGGAAGGCGGCGAGCGACGCTGTGACCCTCGACATCGGCACCGAACTGCTGCACCGCACCACCCGTCCCGCCGACCCGCCCCGGGTGCGGCTGGCCGCGGAGCACGTCCGGCTGGCCTACGACGAGCAGGTCGTCGTCGACGACCTCGACCTCGAGCTGACCGAGGGCTCGTTCACCGCGATCGTCGGCCCGAACGGCTGCGGGAAGTCCACGCTGCTGCGGGCGCTGGGCCGGCTGCTGCGGCCGACGAGCGGGCAGGTGCTGCTGGACGGGCGGGCCATCGCGCGCACGCCCACCCGCGAGGTCGCCAAGGTGCTGGGCCTGCTGCCGCAGACGCCGGTCGCACCCGAGGGGCTCACCGTCGGCGACCTCGTCGCCCGCGGCCGGCACCCGCACCAGAGCTGGCTGCGGCAGTGGTCCCGCGACGACGAGGCCGTGGTCGCCGAGGCGCTGGCCTGGACGGACATGTCCGACCTCGCGGGCCGGCCGGTCGACGCCCTCTCCGGCGGCCAGCGGCAGCGGGCCTGGATCTCGATGGCCCTGGCCCAGGGCACCGACCTGCTGCTGCTCGACGAGCCGACGACCTACCTGGACCTCTCGCACCAGGTCGACGTGCTGGACCTGGTGGCCCGGCTGCACGCCGAGCGCGGCCGGACCGTGGTGGTGGTGCTGCACGACCTGAACCTGGCCGCGCGGTACGCCCAGCGGCTGGTGGCGATGAAGGACGGCGCGCTGGTGGCCTCCGGCCCGCCCGCGGAGGTGCTGACGGCGGAGCTGCTCGCCGGCGTCTTCGACCTCGAGGCCCGGGTGATGGCCGACCCGGTGACCGGGACGCCGATGGTCGTCCCGGTGCGCCGGCTGCGCTGAGGCCCCGGCCCCGTCAGGTCGACAGCGGCGCCGGGGTCTCCGGCACCGGGGGCGCCGACGGGGTCCGGCCGGTGCGCGCGGTCTGGGCCAGCGCGATCCCGGTGAGGACGACGAGGCCCCCCGCGACCTGCCAGCCGGTGAGCACCTGCTCCACCCACAGCCAGGCGACGACGGAGGCGAACACCGGCTCCACCGTCGCCACCAGCCCGGCGGTGGTCGGGGCCAGGTGCGGCAGCGCCGCGACCGACAGCCAGAACGGCACCGCGGCGCCCAGCACCACGATCCAGCCGACCAGCAGCCACAGCGGCAGCCGCAGGCCGCCCAGCGAGACCGGCACCGGTTCCGTCAGCACCCCGGCGTCGAACGCCCACCACGGCGCGGCCACCGCCCAGAACAGCGCCGCCGCCACGAAGCTCCAGCAGGTCAGCGTGACCGGGTCGCGGCTCACCGTGCCCCGCTCGCCCACCAGGTAGTACGTGGCCAGGCACAGCGCCGCGGCCAGCGCCGCCGCCACGCCGAGCGGGTCCAGCGAGCCGCCGCCCTCCCACACCTGCGCGACGAGGACCAGCCCGGACAGCGACAGCAGCAGCGCCGCCCACAGCCGGCTGCGCACCCGCTCGCGGCGCACCAGCCAGACGTAGAGCGCGATGAACACCGGCGCGGTCATCTCGAACACCAGCGCGATGCCCACCGGCAGCCGCCCGATGGCGACGTAGTACAGGAACTGCGTCAGCGCGACCCCGACGACGCCGAAGACGGCCAGCAGCGGCAGCTCCCGGGGCCGCACCCGCAGCCGGCCGGGCGCGGCCAGCGCGAGCACCGCGAGCAGCACCAGCGCGGCGCCGGTGCAGCGCAGCGCGGTCAGCCGGGTCGGCGGGATCCCGGCCTGGAGGGCGAGCGTGGAGACCGTGCCGTTGACGGCGAAGAGAGCCGCCGCGCCCAGCGTGAAGGCATATCCGAGGCCGGGGCGGACGGTGCGGGGCACGCGCGCACGGTAGCGGGCATGAGCCGTCGAGACACCTACCGCCCCACCCCGCCCCGCCGCGCGACCCGGGCGGCAGACTCCTCCCGTGGACGTTCCCGAGGCCCTCTACCTGCCCGACGGCGACGGCTTCACCGCCACCGCCCTGACCATCGGCCCGTGGGACAACGGGTACCAGCACGCCGGGCCACCGGCCGCGCTGCTGCTGCGGGCCGTCGAGCGGGCCGGCGCGATCCAGGGCGGGCAGACCGTCCGGATGGCCTACGACATCCTCGCGCCGGTGCCGGTCGGCCCGGTGCGGGTGCGCACCTCGGTCGTCCGCCCCGGCCGGCGGATCGAGCTGGTCGAGGCGGTCCTGGACGCCGGTGGCCCGCCGCTGATGCGCCTGCAGGCGTGGCGGATGCGCACCCGCGACGACGCCCCGCCCGCCACCGCCCTGCCGCACCCGGAACCGGCCGGCCCGGAGGCGAGCCGCCCCGAGCGCGCGGCGTTCTTCACCAGCGAGGTGGCCTACCACCGGGCGCTGGACTGGCGGTTCGCCGCGGGGACCTTCAACGGGCCGGGCCCGGCGACGGCGTGGACCCGGCCGGAGTGCGCCCTCGTGGCCGGGGAGCGCATGACGCCGCTGGAGCACCTGCTGGTCATGACCGACGCCGCCAGCGGCATCTCGGCCACCCTGGACTGGCGGACGGCGACCTTCGCCAACGTCGACCTCACCGTCGCCCTGCAGCGACCGCCGCGGGGCGAGTGGCTGGGGATGGACGCCACCACCGTGCACGGTGGTGCAGGGGCCGCGCAGTGCTTCGCCGTCCTCTTCGACGCCGACGGGCCGATCGGCCGGTCCAGCCAGTCGCTGTTCGTCGAGCCGCGGTGAGCGCGGCGTGAGTTCGCTCTCCTCGACCGCTCCGCCGCAGGTCAGAAGCGCGATCACCCGCTCCGGAAGCGGGACCCGGCGGGTCAGGTTGGCAACGCCGCCCCGCGGTGCGCAAGGTGGGAGGGTCGCTTTCCCCGACGATCGGAGTGCTGAGCCGTGGACGCGCTGAGAGACGTGCTGGACTGGCTGTCCGGGCGGGGTCTCGAGGTCGTGCTCATCATCCTGGGCTCGGTCCTGCTCGCCCGGTTCGTGGGCTGGGTCGGCGACAAGATCACCACCCGCATCGACGAGAACTCCACCGGCGGCGACGCGCTGGTCCGGTCGGAGGCGGCCAAGCACCGCCACTCGCTGACCCAGGTGCTCACCTGGTCCCTGGTGGTGCTCATCTACTCGATCTCGGTCTTCTTCATCCTCGACCGCCTCGGCATCCCGGTGACCGGCCTCGTCGCGCCGGCGACGGTGCTCGGCGTGGGCCTGGGCTTCGGCGCCCAGCGCATCGTCGGTGACGTGCTGGCCGGCTTCTTCATCATCACCGAGCGCCAGTACGGGTTCGGCGACGTCGTCTCGATCCAGGTCGTCGGCGGCGGTGACCCCGCGAACGGCACGGTCGAGGACGTCACGCTGCGCGTCACCCGGGTGCGTTCGCCCGACGGCGAGGTCGTGACCGTGCCCAACGGGCAGATCGTCAAGGTCGTCAACCTCTCCCGCGACTGGGCGCGCGCCGTCGTCGACGTCCCCGTGCCGACCAGCGTGGACGTGACCCGCGCCAACGAGATCCTGCGCGCGGTCGGCCGGGAGGCGTTCCGCGACCCGGCCATGCGGCCGCTGCTGCTCGACCCGCCCACGGTGATGGGCGTCGAGACCCTCGGCCTGGACGAGGTGAACGTCCGGGTGGTCGCCCGGACGCTGCCCGGCAAGCAGTTCGAGGTGGGCCGCGACCTGCGCGCCCGCATCGTCCAGGCGTTCCGCAGCCAGGGCATGCAGGTGCCCGCGCCGACGACCGCGATCGAGGTGCAGGACGGCGCGGGCACCTGCATGCCCTGGCTGCGGAACGCCTGGA
>NZ_SSXB01000035.1:0-37312 GCF_021698995.1 Blastococcus sp. KM273129
CCTCACCCCCGCCGTCCCCGTCGTCGTCCGCCTCGTCGCCGCCGCCACCGTCCCCGACCGGTACCGGGACGGGGGCCACCGGCTGCTCGGGCGCGGGCGCGACCGGGGCGGGCTCCGGCTCCGGCGGCGCGATCGCGTAGGTGACCAGGACGACCGTGCCGGGGGCGACGGCGCCCACCGGCGCCAGCTCCAGCACGTGATCGGCGGGCACGGCGTCGCTCTCCCGGCCGACGAGCTCCACGCCCAGGCCGACCGATGCGAGCTCGGCCTCCACCTCGGCCACCGGGCGGCCGACGAAGTCGGCGGCGGCCAGCACCACGGGCTCCGGGGCCTCGCTGCTCCCGCCGCCGGCGTCGGCCGGGGCGTCCCCCCACACCTGGAGGGCGGCGATGCCCAGCCCCACGCCGACGACCAGCGCCACCAGCGGGGCGAGCAGGCGCAACCGGAGCGGCCGGGCCGCGGGCGCGGGCGCGGGCAGGACGTCGAGCGGCCGGGTGCCGGCCGGTCGGGCCACCGGCGGCAGCAGCCGGCCGGCGCGGACGTCGTCGACGGCGTCGCGGAAGGCGGCCCCGTCGGGGTACCGCTCGGCCGGATCCTTGAGCAGGGCCCGCTCGATCAGCGTGCGCACCTGCTCCGGGACGTCGGCCGGCAGCGGTGGCGGCTCCTCGCGCAGCTGGCGGAGCGCGATCTGCACCGAGTTGTCGCCGTCGAAGGCGCGGTGCCCGGCGAGGCACTCGAACCCGATCATGCCGAGTGCGTAGATGTCGCTGGCCGGCCCGGCCTTGCTGCCCCCGGCCTGCTCCGGCGAGAGGTAGTGCGCGGTGCCGACGACCTGGCCGGTCTGGGTGAGCGGCGCGCTCGCGGCGGACCAGGCGATCCCGAAGTCGGTGATCTTCACCGTGCCGTCGTCGCCGACCAGGAGGTTGCCCGGCTTCACGTCGCGGTGCACCAGGCCGGCGGCGTGCGCAGCGGCCAGGCCGGTCGCCGTCTGGTGCAGCACGTCCAGCGTGCGGTCCACGGCGAGGTGCCCCTCCCGGGCCAGCACCTGGGCCAGCGACTCCCCCTCGACGAGCTCCATGACCAGGTAGGCCAGCGCCTCGCCGTCGGCGGCGGTGGACTCGCCGTAGTCGAACAGCGCGGCGATGTTGCGGTGCGTCAGCAGGGCGCTGTGCTGGGCCTCGGCCCGGAACCGCGCGAGGAAGGTGGCGTCCCCGGTGTACTCGCTGCGCAGCACCTTCACCGCGACGGTCCGCTGCAGGACGACGTCGCGCCCCCGCCAGACCTGTCCCATGCCGCCGGTCGCGAGCAGCGACCGCAGCTCGTAGCGCCCACCGAGGAGGGTCGACGACGGCCGGTGGGGGGAGGTCACTGCTCCGTGGCGGGGCTCGTCGAGCCCGACGTCGGGGAGGCGCTGGTCTCGCTGGGCGTCGTGGTGGCCGTGGGCGTCGTGGTCGGCACCGGCTCCGTGCCGGTGGCGGTCGGGGCGGGGCTGCCCGGGAGGCTGGGCGTCGTCGTCCCCGTGGGGGTGCCGGTCCCGGTGCCCGTCCCGGAGCCGGTACCGGTGCCCGTACCGGTCCCGGTCTCCGTGCCGGAGCCGGTACCCGTGTCGCTGCGGGTCGTCGGTGCAGGCGCCTCGGTGGTCGGAGCGGCGTGGGAGGTGCCGGCGCGGTCGGCGGCACCGGTCACCGCCGGCGCCCGCGGACCGTCCCGCTGCTCCGGGGACGCGGCGTAGCGGACGAGCACCCGCTCGCCGGCGCGCAGCGGGCGCCCGGCCGGCTCGACCCCGGTGACGGCGTCCGGGTCGACGTCGTCGCGCACCTCGGCCCGCACGGTGACGGTCAGCCCCAGGTCGGCGAGCCGCTCGGCGACCTCGCCCACGGGCCGGCCGAGGAAGTCGGCCTCCTCCAGCACGATGCTGCCGTCGATCCGCTCCTCGGCCGCGGCGGCGGTGCTCGGGGTCCCGCCCTGGGTGAGCGCCTGGAGCAGCGTGGCGGTGATCGCGGCGCCGGCCAGCAGCCCGATGAGGGGCAGCAGCACGACCGCCAGCCGTCCGCGCCGCCGCGGGACCGGCGGGTGCGCCGCCCGCGCACCCGGGCGGCCGGACGGGGAGGACGCGCCCGCAGGCCGCCCCCGTCCCGGGCGGCGGCGCCGCGGCACGGCGTCCACGGTCACCGTGCCGGGGTCGGGACGGCGACCGGCCCGCACCGCGGCCACGGCGACGGCGAAGCTCGCGCCGTCGGGGAAGCGCGCGCCGGGGTCCTTCACCAGCGCGCGGGAGATCAGCGTCCGGACGCCGGGCGGCAGCTCGCCGGGCAGCGGCTCGGGCTCCTGCTGGACCTGCTTGAGCGCGATGGTGACCGCGTTGTCGCCCTCGAACGCCGGGTGCCCGGTGAGGCACTCGTAGCCGATCAGCCCCAGGGCGTAGACGTCGCTGGCCGGCGTCGCGTGCCGCCCCTCTGCCTGCTCCGGGGAGAGGTACTGCGGCGTGCCGATGACCTGCCCGGTGCGGGTGAGGGCGACGCCGCGCGCCGACCAGGCGATGCCGAAGTCGGTGATCTTCACCGTGCCGTCGGGGCGCACCAGGATGTTGCCGGGCTTGACGTCGCGGTGCACCAGGCCGGTGCGGTGCGCCTCGGCCAGGGCGGCGGCGGTCTGCCCGAGCAGCGAGAGGGTCCGGTCGGCGTCCAGCCGGCCCTCCCGGTGCAGCAGGGCCGACAGCGGCTCACCCTGGACGAGCTCCATGACGAGGTAGGCCAGGGTCTCCCCCGAGCCGTCGCGGGCCGTCTCCTCGCCGTAGTCGTAGACGGCGGCGATGCCCGGGTGGTTGAGCCCCGCGGCGTGCTGCGCCTCGGCCCGGAAGCGGGCGACGAAGGTGGGGTCGCCGGTGTACTCGCTGCGCAGGACCTTCACCGCGACCGGGCGGTGCAGGGCCACGTCGAGCCCCTGCCAGACCTGCCCCATGCCACCGGCGGCGATGAGCTCCTGCAGCTCGTAGCGGTCACCCAGGCGCCTGCGTCCTGGCTCCACCACGGGGGTCACTCCTCGTCCGTCCGGCCTGATGGCACAGGCCGTGGCGTCGCCGCACAGGGCCCGCGCACCGCCCGCACCCCTCCACTGTCGGTCCCGCGGGGCACCGGGCTCCGCAGAACGGGGACCATCGTCCACCACCCCCGAGGATGCCCTCTCCCGCCCCGTCCGTCCCACCCGCCACACCGGCGCGCCGGTTGCAGTTCGTGCAGGGAGGGCTACGCCGGCCGGTCCGGCGCCGACCGGGGACGTCGACCTGGGGCGTGGCCGACGACCTCGCCGCACACCGCGCACGCGGTCGCGCGCCCGCCTGGCAAGGTGATCGCCGACAGGGCCGCCGCGTGCGGCCGACCGCGACCGGAAGGCGGGGCGACGTTGACCGACACCGTGACCCGGGAGGACGCCGACGGCGTCGCGACCCTCACCCTGCTGCGCCCGGGCCTGACCCACGCCTCCCGTGCCGACCTGCTGGCCGCGGTGCAGGACGTCGCGGCGGACGGATCGGTGCGCGCGGTGCTGCTCACCGGTACCGGGCGCGCCTTCTGCGTCGGGCAGGACCTGGGCGAGCACCTGGCGGAGATGCAGGGTGGCGCGGAGGCCCCGCTGTCGGTGGTGGAGCAGGAGTACAACCCGCTGGTGCTGGCCCTGGCCGGCCTCCGGGTCCCGGTCGTCGTGGGGATCAACGGCGCCTGCGCCGGGGCGGGGCTCGGGCTGGCGCTCGCCGGCGACCTGCGGGTCGCCGCGGCCGGCGCGAAGTTCACCACCGCGTTCACCGGCATCGGCCTGTCCAGCGACTCGGCGCTGGCCTCCAGGCTCGTGCACAGCGTGGGCGGCTCGCGCGCCGCCGAGCTGCTGCTGCTGCCCGAGCCCTTCCTCGCCGAGACCGCCGCCGAGTGGGGGCTGGTGCACCGGGTGGTGGCCCCGGAGCAGGTGCTGCCGGAGGCGCAGGCGCTGGCGTCCCGGCTGGCCGCGGGGCCGACCGCTGCCTACCGGGCGGTGAAGACGGTGCTCGCCACCGCGGCCACCGACTCCCTGGAGGAGACGCTGGCGCTGGAGGGGCGGCTGCAGAACGAGGTCGGGCAGTCCGCCGACCACCGCGAGGCCGTCGAGGCGTTCCTCGCCAAGCGCGCCCCGCGGTTCACCGGCCGCTGAGGAGCCGCGTCGCAGCGGTCGTGCACCTGCCGCCGGGCGGGCGGATCCGGCCGGCGGCAGGGCGTCAGGGGATCACCGTTCCCGGCGACCGGGTCACCCGCGTGATCGCGGTGCACGCGGGGCAGACGTCGGAGGCCCGCGGCGGCCAGGGCTGCTCGGTGGTGACCCGGGCCAGGGCGCCGCAGACGGTGAGCTCGCAGGCGCTGTCCACCTCGGCCGGCGGCCGGTGCAGCTCCACGGCGTGCCACAGCGCGGCGGTCGGGCCGTGGGCGCGGCTGCGGGCGGCGGCGAACGCGGTGGTCTGCACCATCATGGGGACGACGTCGGCAGCGCGGCCGCCGCGGGTGACGGCCCGCGGCCGGGAGCTCACCCCGACGGGTGAGGCCGTCGGGCGGGGTGCAGGATCGGGGCATGGAGCTCACCAAGCACGGGCACGCCTGCGTGGTCCTCTCCGACGGCGAGCGGCGGCTGGTCATCGACCCGGGCGCGTTCACCGACCCGGTGGCGCTCGACGGCGCGACGGCGGTGCTGGTCACGCACGAGCACCCCGACCACTTCGTCCCCGACCGGCTGCGGGCGGCGCTCGAGGCCACCCCGTCGCTCGAGGTGTGGACCAACCGCTCGGTGGCGGCCGCCCTGGAGGGGGCCGGGAGCCGGGTGCACGTGGTCGGGGCCGGTGACGCGGTCACGGTCGCGGGCTTCGAGGTGCAGGTGCACGGCGAACTGCACGCCGAGATCCACCCCGACCTCGCCCGGGTGGCCAACATCGGCTTCCTCGTCGAGGGGCAGGTGTTCCACCCCGGCGACGCCTTCACCGTGCCGGGGGCGCCGGTGCCGACCCTGCTGCTGCCGCTGCACGCACCGTGGTCGCGCACGGCCGAGGTCATCGACTACGTGCGCGAGGTGCACGCCGACCAGGCGTTCGCGGTGCACGACGGGCTGCTCAACGAGACCGGGCTCGGCGTGCTGAGCGGGCTGCTCGGGGAACGCGGCCCCGGCACCCCGACGCCCTACGCGCGGCTGTCACCCGGGGAGTCCGTCGAGCTCTGAGCCCGGCGGCCTCCCCGGGGCGCGGTCAGCGGACGGCGCCGCGCTTGTTCTTGCCGGCGATCCCCTCGGCGACGCCGATCAGCAGCACCGCGGCGACGACGGCGAGCACGAAGCCCAGCACGTTGAGCTCCCAGATGTCACCGGTGCCGAAGAACTGGGCGATCAGGCCGCCGATCAGCGAGCCCACGAGGCCCAGCGCCAGCGTGGCGAAGATGCCGAGGTTCTGCTTGCCCGGGACGATCAGCCGCGCCAGGGCGCCGATGATGAGGCCGGCCACGAGAAATCCGATCATGCTGCTCTCCTCCGTTCGCCGGCGTCGCCGTCGTCCCGGCATCGGACCGGGGCGCGACGCCGGAGCGCTGCGGAGTCCTCTACCCGCGCAGTTTGCGGTGATGCGTCATTCCCTCGATAGAGGTGGCGGTCACTGCCGGGCACGAGGTAAGGACGAGCCGCCACCGGCGCAGGTCAGCCGCGCCCGCTCGCCTGGGCGACGTGCGCGGGCACCTTGGCCAGCTCGGCGTCGACGGTGCGCTGCACCAGCCGGCGGACGGCGTTCCGCGTCAGCCGGTGGAACACCCGGCTCCCACCCGTCGGCTCGTGCCCCACGGTGATCGTCACCCGGGTGCCGCCTCCGGCGGTGTCGGCGAGCTCGATCTCCGTCGTCCACGTCTCCGGCGTGAGCTCCAGCCGGGTGCCGACGCGCGACCGCGGCTCCCAGGTCACGATCTCGCCGCGGGGTGCGCCCGGTCGCGGTTCGGCGCCCGCGAGCTCGCCGGGCGCGCAGATGAAGGTCGTGCCCACGCGGGGCGGTCCGGAGCGCTCCAGCACGTAGGAGACGTCGCAGACGGCGCAGTAGGGCTCGAGCACCGCCAGCGCCCGCCAGACCTCCGCACGGCGCTGCGGCACCTCACGGCTCCCGGTCGCGGTCGTCAGCACCTCAGCGGCCTCCCACCGAGACCTCGAACTCCACCTGGCTGACGTCGGGGCGCAGCCGGGAGAAGCTGTGCACCTGCGGCCGCCCCTCGCTGTCGCGCACCGTCGTCCGCACCACCAGCAGCGGCGAGCCCGCGACCACGCCCAGCGCCTCGGCCTCGTCCGGCGCGGCGGTGCCGACGTCGACCACGATGCGCGCGTGGGCGAGGTCCGCGGAGTACTCCCGGCGCAGGTAGTCGTAGAGCGAGCCCTCGCTGAAGTCGGCGTCGACCGCCCCGGGGTACGCCTCGGCCGGCAGGAAGCTGTGCGCGACGTGGTTCGGCGTGCCGTCGACGCTGCGCAGCCGCACCAGCTCCACGACGTCGGACGCCGGTTCCAGCCGGAGCTCGGTGGCCACGGCCGCCGGCACGGGGACGACCCGCTGGGTGAGCACCGTGGTGCCGACCTGGGCCCCCTGCTCGGTCATCACGGAGTTGAACCCGGCGATGCGGTGCACGAAGCTCTCGCGGTACTCGTGCCGGATGGCCGGGCGGGTGACGTAGGTGCCCCGGCCCTGCTCCCGCACGAGGTGCCCGTCGGCCACCAGCCCGTCCACCGCCCGCCGCAGGGTGATGCGGCTGACGCCGTACTCGGCGCAGAGGACCGGTTCGGGCGGCAGCAGCGTCAGCTCGGGCAGGGCGGCGACCCGGCGCCGCAGGTGCTCGCGGACCGAGAGGTACTTCGGTCCGGCCACGGGGTTCACCACGGGGTCAAAGGTACTGGCCGGAGAGACGTCTGGTCGTCATGTCGTATGAGACGTCACGTCCACGTACCCCGGACGGGTCGGTAACGGCCGGATCTCAGCTGGGGGCCGCGGCTGGCGACCACCGGACCGGCGACCGATGATCGCCGGGTGACGGACGCACCGGACTGGCGAAGGCGCAGGTGGGAGGCGACCCACGAGCGCATCTTCCAGACCGCCGTGGGGCTGTTCGAGACCCACGGCTTCGACCAGGTGAGCGTGAGCCGCCTGGCCGAGGCGGCGGGCGTGTCGGTGCCGACCTTCTACGCGCACTACCCGAGCAAGGAGCACGTGGTGATGCGCCTCGTGGCGCCGGAGCAGGTCGCCGCGCTCATCTCCGCGCAGCCGGCCGAGCTGCCCCTCGCGGTGCGCATCCGCCGGGCGGCGGTCGAGTCGCTGACGGGGATCGGGGCGGAGGCGCGCGACCAGCTGCACAAGCGCTGGCAGATCATCGCCGGGAGCAGCACGCTGCGGAACCGCGCCGGGGAGTTCGACCGGATCACCGCGACGATGGTCGCCCACGCCTGCGCCGACGGGGACCGCCCGCGGCCGGCCGACCTCGTGGTGGCCAGCGCCTACCTCGCCGCCTACACGACGGGGTTGCTGACCTGGGCCGACGGCGACGGCGAGCACACCCTGGAGGAGTGCATCGAGGCCGCCTTCGACGTGCTCGCCCAGGCCTGATCCCGCGGCACGACCGCCCCGCGGGTCCAGCCGCGCCGGGGGACGTCGAACCGCGCGCGCACGCGGCTCCACGTCGTCCGGAGCGGCTCGACGTCAGCGTCCGGGCGCGCGGAGCTCGACGACCGTGATCTCCGGGCGGGCCCCGATGCGCATCGGCGGGCCCCAGTAGCCCGCTCCCGAGGTGACGTACAGCTGGGTGTCGCCGTGCCGCGACCAGCCCTCGACCGCGGGCTGGTCCAGCCGCACCGCGTAGTCGAAGGGCCACAGCTGCCCGCCGTGGGTGTGCCCCGAGAGCTGCAGGTCCACCCCGGCCGCCGCGGCCTGCGCCACCTGCACCGGCTGGTGGGCCAGCAGGACCACCGGCGTGCTCTCGTCCCGCCCGTCCAGCGCCGCGTCCAGGTCCGCGCCGTGGCCCGGCAGCCCCGAGGAGGCCGCCGTCCGGTCGTCGATCCCGGCCAGGTCGAAGGAGGCGCCGCCGCGGCGGATCGCCACCCGCTCGTTGCGCAGCACGTCCACGCCCAGCGTCGGCAGGTGCCGCATCCAGGCCTGGGTGTCGACGAAGTACTCGTGGTTGCCGGTGACGAAGTAGACGCCCTGCTCGCTGACCAGGTCGGCCAGCGGGGCGACGTCCTCCCTCAGCTCGTCGACGCCGCCGTCGACCAGGTCGCCCACGATGGCCACGACGTCCGGGCGCTGCTCGTTGACCAGCTCCACCACCCGCTCGAACCGCCGGCCGCCGTAGGTGGCCGACAGGTGGCCGTCGGAGAAGGTGACGATCCGGAGCCCGTCCAGCGCCGGGTCCAGCCCGCGCAGGGTGATCGGGACCCGCCGCACGACCGGCGCGGAGTTGGCGAACCAGGCGCCCGTCCCGGCGGTGCCCAGCGCCACCGCGCCGGCGGTGACCGCCAGCCCCCGGGCCAGGAAGCGGCGCCGGTCGACGGCAGCGCCGCCCTCCCCGGCGGCCCCGCGCTGCCCATCGCCGTCCTCCCGGACGGCACCGCGGCCAGGTGCCGTCCCCCGGTCGACAGGAGCCGCTGCGTCGTCCCATCCCGGACCCCTCCGGGGCCCGCTCGGGACGGCCTGGCGTGCGACTTCCCCGTCACCGCGCCGGATCCGCAGGTTCCCCAGGAGGCGGACCGGCTCCAGGATGACCAGCGCGAGGACGGCGTACAGGGCGACGCCGAGCCAGCTGTAGCCGATCCAGCTCAGCGGTGCGGCGGCCTCGATCGGGAGGAAGCCGCGGGAGAGCACCGCCGCCACCGGCAGCACGGCCAGCACCACGGTGAGCACCGTCAGCAGGCGGCGCAGCCGGCCCGGCGCCGTGGTGCTCCGGACCAGCCGGAACCACAGGTAGGCGTGCAGCAGCGCCACGGCCAGCAGGACGACGGTCCCGAAGCCCAGCAGGCCGATGAGGGACAGGGGGACCTCCGGGCTGGGAAGGAGCGGGGCGGGTCCGGTCGGTGCGCGCGCCGGTGCAGAGGATGGACGACCGGCTGCGGCGCGGCGTTCCCGGGGGTGGGGTCAGCCGCCGCCCAGTCGGGAGTAGAGCGCGAGCGCCAGCTTCGATGCGCGCGGTGACGGGCGCGCACCGGCGGCGAGCAGCACCTCGCCCACGGCGGCGAGGACCGCTTCCGGGCCGTCGACGAGCTCGACCTCCAGCTCCCGCCAGCTGCGCACCTCG
Organism: Blastococcus sp. KM273129; assembly: GCF_021698995.1. Lineage (NCBI taxonomy): Bacteria > Bacillati > Actinomycetota > Actinomycetes > Geodermatophilales > Geodermatophilaceae > Blastococcus > Blastococcus sp. KM273129. Next base: position 9,309 of record NZ_SSXB01000035.1, read on the forward strand.
GGCGCCGCCCCGGCGTCCCCGGGCACCGTCGCCGTCACCGCGTCGTCGGCCAGCTCGGCCAGCACCCGGCCCGCGTCGTCGCGCAGCACCGTCACCACCCGCCGGGTCCGCATCGTCACGACCGGTGCGGGCAGCTCCCCGGCGAGCAGGCCGTCCACCACCTCGAGGAGCTCGGCCGGCGCCACGTCGGTGCCGGCGGCCAGCGGCGCGTGCAGCTCGCGGCGGGCCGCGCCGGCGGGCAGCTTGAGGTGCCAGCCCTCGTCCGGTCCGCCGGTGCGGCGGCGCAGCGTGACCCGGGCGCGCACCAGCCGGAGGTCCGGGGTGTCGTGGTAGACGGCCGCCAGCTCGTGCACCACGGGTCCGCCGACGGCCGCGACGCCGGGGACCCCGTCGAGCCGGGGCACGGCGAACCCCGCGTCGACGTCGAACTTCCGCTCGATCTCGAGCTGCTCGGCGACCACGCGCCGACGGTAGGGCACGGGGCCGGGCGGCGGCTCCCCGGTGCCCTGGCTAGCGTGGCGGCCATGGCCCCGACCTCCGCCCGCCGGTGGGCCGTCGCGGCGGCCACGCCCTGGGCGGTGTGGGCCGCCCTGCGCCGCACCGGCGGCGAGCGGGGGTTCCCGCTGGTGCCCGCGCTGGCGTTCACCCCCTACGCCGCCGGCACCTCCGTGCTGCCGCTCGTGGTCGCCCTGCGCGCCCGGTCGCGGGCAGCGACCCTGCTCGCCGCGGGCGCGGGTGCGGTGCTCGTGGGCGCGGTGCGCTCGCACCGGGGCCGCCCCCCGGCCGCACCCCCGCCGGCCGGCCGGCGGGTGCGGATCGCCACGGTGAGCCTGCGGCGCGGGCTGGTCCCGCCCGAGCCCGTCGTCGACCTGGTCCGCCGGCACGCGGTCGACCTCCTCGCCGTGCAGGAGCTCACCCCCGAGGCGGAGCAGCGGCTGCTCGCCGCCGGGCTGGCGGAGCTGCTGCCGCACGCCCACGTCGTCCCGGCCCGCCCGGGCAGCGAGCCGGCGGCCTCCGGAGCGGTCTGGAGCCGCCTGCCCCTGGGCGCCCGGACCGTGGTGCCGGGCGGGTTCGAGCAGCCCGCGGTGCGGCTGCCCGGCGGGCCCGGGCCCGAGCTGGAGGTGGCCTCGGTGCACACCCGCCCGCCGGCGACGTCCCCGGACGCCGTCCGCGGGTGGGCCGAGGACCTGGCCGCGCTCCCCGGCCCGGAGCCCGCGGTCCTGCGGGTGCTGGCGGGCGACTTCAACGCCACGCTGGACCACGCGGCACTGCGCGCGGTGCTGCGCCGCGGGTACCTGGACGCCGCGCGCGCCGCCGGCCGCGGGCACCTGCGGACGTGGAGCCCGCTGCGCTGCCCCGTACCGCGGCTGGGCCTGGACCACGTGCTGGTCGACCCGCGGCTGGCCGTCGCCGGCTGCGACGTCGTCCCCGTCGCGGGCAGCGACCACCGGTCGGTCGTGGTCGACCTGGTGGTGCCCGGCGGCTGACCGCTGACCGGCGATGTTCACCGAGCCCGCCCGGTGGGCAGCCCTGACGGGGTGGCGCGCGGCCGAGCGCGCCCCACGGAGGGGAGCCGACCCATGTTGAGCCAGCACGAGGTCACCGCCGCGATCGGCAGCACCGCCTACGGCGACGGCGGCGACAAGCTGGGCACCGTCGAACACTTCTTCGTCGACGACCGGACCGGGGAGCCGACCTGGGTCGCCGTGACCACCGGGCTGTTCGGCACCCGGCAGTCGATCGTCCCGGCCCGCGAGGCGTCCTGGGAGGACGGCCGGTTGCGGGTGCCGGTCACCGCGGAGGCGGTGACGAGCGCCCCCGCCATGGAGGGCACCCACCTCGACCCGGGAGACGAGGCCGAACTGCGCCGCCACTACGGCCTCGCCGGGGAGCCGGCCGGGGCAGCGGGGGGCCGGCAGCGGGAGCGCGACGGCACCGGGGCAGCCGGCACCGGGGCACCCGGCACCGCGGGGCACACCCCTGGTGCCATGACCCGCAGCGAGGAGCGGCTCCAGGTGGGCACCGAGCAGGTCGCCGCCCGGCGGGTCCGCCTGGTCAAGTACGTCGTCACCGAGGAGGTGCAGGTGACGGTGCCGGTGCGGCGCGAGGAGATCCGGCTGGAGGAGGTGCCGATGGAGGGCACCGGGACGGCCGCCGACGACACCGCACGGGACCACGGCGTCGAGGAGTCGCTGGTGGCCGAGGGCACCGCCACCAGCGGGCTGCCGGACGAGATCGTGCTGCACGCCGAGCGGCCGGTGTTCGGCGTCGAGGTGGTGCCGGTCGAGCGTGTCCGGCTGCGGACCGAGGTGGTCGAGGGCCGGGAGACGGTGACCGAGCAGGTGCTGAGGGAGCAGATCACCGTCGACCGGGAGGACGCACCCCGGGCCTGACCGGCTCAGCCGCGCCGGTCGGCGAGGAACCGCAGCCGGTCGCGGGTGGCCGCCACCTCCGCGGCGTCGACGTCGGCGAGCACGATGGTCTCGCTGCCGGCGGCGGTCGCCAGCAGCTCGCCCATCGGGCTGATGATGCGGCTGTCACCGGTGTGCTCGGTGCCGTCCCCCGCGGTGCCGACGCGGTTCACCCCGACCACGTAGGCCTGGTTCTCGATCGCCCGGGCCTGCAGCAGGGTCTGCCAGTGGTGCCGCCGGGCGGCCGGCCAGTTGGCCACCACCACGTACAGGTCGGTCTCCAGCGCGGCGTGCCAGAAGACGTCGGCGAAGCGCAGGTCGTAGCAGATGAACGGGGTGATCCGCAGGCCCCCGAGGGTCAGCGTGACCGGCCCGTCGCCGGCGCGGAACCGCTCGTGCTCGCCGCCGTGGGTGAACGGGTGCAGCTTGCGGTACCGGTGCGTGGCGCCGTCCGGCCCGGCGAGGACGAAGGAGTTGTAGGGCAGCTCCTCCCCGGGTGCGATCTCCGGGCAGCTGCCCCCGATCCACACCCTGTGCTCGGCGGCCTGGGCGGCGAGGAAGGCCGCCGAGGGCCCGTCCTCGGGCTCCCCGATGCCCGGCGTCATCGAGAAGCCGGTGGAGAAGGTCTCGGTGAGCAGCACCAGCTCGGCGCCGGCCCCGGCGGCCCGGGCCACCTGGCGGGCCAGCCGCGCGAAGTTCGCCTCGCGGTCCTCCCAGACGATGTCGTGCTGCACGGCAGCCACCCTCATGCCAGCCTCCTCAGCCGCTCGACCGCCTCGGCGAGGACGGCGTCGCTCTTGCAGAACGCGAACCGGACCAGGTGCCGCCCCAGGACGGCGTGCTCCGGCGTGTAGAAGACCACGGTCGGGATCGCGACGACGCCCGCCCGCTCCGGCAGCGCCCGGCAGAAGGCCAGCCCGTCGCCGTCCGGCTGCACCCCGCGCACGTCCACGGTGGCGAAGTAGGTCGCCTGCGGGCTGATCACCGGCAGGCCGGCGTCCCGCAACCCGGTGACCAGGACGTCCCTCCGGTACTGCAGGTCCCGGGCGATGCCGGTGAAGTACGCCTCCGGGAGCTGCAGCCCGGCGGCCACGGCCGGCTGGAACGGCCCGGCGTTGACGTAGGTGAGGAACTGCTTCGCGGTGCGGACGGCGGCCACCAGCGCTGCCGGGCCGCACACCCAGCCGACCTTCCAGCCGGTCACGTTGAACGTCTTCCCCGCGCTGGAGACGACGAGGGTGCGCTCGCGCATGCCCGGCAGGGTGGCCAGGGAGACGTGCCGGGCACCGTCGAAGACCAGGTGCTCGTAGACCTCGTCGGTGACCACCGTGAGGTCGTGGCCGGTGGCGAGGTCGGCGAGCACGGCCAGCTCCTCGGGCGTGAGCACCGTGCCGGTCGGGTTGTGCGGGGAGTTGACCAGCAGGATGCGGGTGCGCGGGGTGACCGCCGCCCGCAGCTCGGCCTCGTCGAAGCTCCACGGGCCCACCCCGTCCACCGGCGGGTGCAGCGGCACCGGGCGCACCACGCCGCCGGCCATCGCGACCGAGGCGCTGTAGCTGTCGTAGATCGGCTCGAAGAGCACCACCTCGTCGCCGGGCTCGAGCAGCGCGAGCATCGCGGCGGCCAGCGCCTCGGTGGCGCCGGCGGTGACCAGCACCTCGGTGTCGGCGTCGTACGCGGTGCCGGTGCACCGCTCCCGGTGCGCGGCGACGGCGGCGCGCAGTTCGGGGATGCCGGGGCCGGGCGGGTACTGGTCGGCCCCGGTGCCGATGGCGGCGCGGGCGGTGTCGAGCACCTCCGGCGGGCCGGGGTAGTCGGGGAAGCCCTGCCCGAGGTTCACCGACCCGGTGGCGACGGCGAGCGCGCTCATCTCGGCGAAGATCGTCGTCCCGAAGCCGCGCAGCCGGGACGCCAGCGGTGCGGTCATGCGGCTCCCTCCCTGGGCGGTTCCACGTGGAACCGGTTACCTGATGCGGACGTCCTCGTGCCCCTCGATGGTGACGACGTCGCCGGAGCGCAGCTGCCGGCCGCGCCGGTCCTCGGGCTCGCCGTTGACCGTCACCGCACCCGAGAGCAGCACGTCCTTCACCTGGGCGCCGGTGGGGACGGCGTCGACGAGCTTGAGCAGCTGGCCCAGCCGGATGCTCTCCTCGCCGGGGCGGAGGTCGACGGTGTGCACGGGCTCAGTCTGCCGTCCGGCGCAGCTCGTCACCGACCCGGACCCGACCCGGGGTGACGACGGCGGCGCGCACGGCGAGCAGGCCCTCCCGCTCGCGGAGCACGGTCTTGAGCACAGAGGTGTCGCGCGCGATCCCGCCGGGCTGGGGCCGGGTGGTCATCACGCAGCGCGGGATGCCGGTGCCGAGCCGCAGCCGCGCCCCACCGAGATCGGCCTCCGTGCCGCGCAGCGCGTCCTCCCCGGCGCCGTCGAGGACCACGTTGGCCCGGAAGCGGCGGCGGTCCCAGGTGCCCAGCGTGCCGGTGGAGACCAGCGACAGCCGGATCCGCGGGCTGTCGTGGAAGGGGCCCGGTGCGCCCTCCCACTGCCGCCACTCCGCCGGATCGGGCTCGTCGTCGTCCACCGCGGACTCGTAGGTGGGGACGTCGGCGTCGTCGTCCGGTGCCGACCGCAGCTCCACCCGGCGGCCCAGCCAGCGCGACAGCACCGCCTCGTCGGCGGTGACGGTGCCGTCGGGCAGCACCACCTCGACGCCGCCGTCCGGCCGCAGCCGGGCCGCACCGAACAGGAGCTCGGGCACCCGGCGGGCGGTCAGCCCCAGGCCGGTGTCGCGGTCGAACAGCGCCCACCGCCGGTCGCCCGCCAGGCCGAGCGGGCCCACCTCGGCCTCGGTGATGCGCTCGCCCTGCAGCGACTTCACCGGGTAGCGCCACAGCTCGGCGACGCGCACCTCAGCCCGCCGGGGTCCAGGCCAGCGACCAGGTGCCGGCCCACTCCGCGCCGGGCTCGACCACCTGGAGGTCCACGCCGTCGGCCAGCGCGTTCGGCGGGCAGGTCATCGGCTCCACCGCGATGCTGCGCCGCCGCTGGCCCTCGGGCAGCGTGTCCCCGGTGTAGACCTGCAGCCACGGCCAGGCGGTGTCCGCGGAGACGGTGAGCTCGCCGGCGCTCCCCCGCAGCCGCACGTGCCACCAGCCGTCCCCGTCGCGCGCCAGGTCGGTGAGCGGCGTGTCCAGCGCGCGGTCGCCGATCCGGCCGACGTCGCCGTCGTACGGCCGTCGTTCCCCGGTCGGGAGCCCGCCGTCCAGGAGCAGCTCGGTGCGCGCCGGCACCGTCAGCTCCGCCTCGCCGATGTCACCGTCCTCGACCGCCCCGACCGAGAGGTAGGGGTGGAAGCCGGCCCCGACGGGCGCCGACCGGTCGCCGGTGTTGCGCACCCGCAGCGTGCTGGTGAGCCGGTCGGCGGCGAGGGCGTGGTCCACCGCGACGGCCAGCCGGAACGGGTAGCCCGGCTGCGGCTCGACCGTCGTCCCGACCGTGACGGACCCGTCCGCCTCCGCGAGCACCGTCCAGGGCTGCCAGGTGACCAGCCCGTGGATGGCGTGCGGCTCCTCGGGCGAGCGCACGTCGAGCTGCAGCTCGGCCCCCTGCCAGCTCCACCGGCCGTGCCGCAGCCGGTTGGGCCAGGGGACGAGGGTGGCGCCGCGCCAGCCGGGCAGCACCTCACCCGCCGGGTAGCCGTCGAGAACCTCCCAGGTGCCGACGGCGAGCCGGCGCAGCGTGCCGCCGCGCAGGTCGACGGCGAGGACGGCATCGCCGGCGGTGAGCTCCACCTCGGTGCGGTCGGTCTCGGGCCAGGCGTCGGGCATGCGGTCACCTCACCACACCCGGCGACGTGACCGCGCGCCGCGACGAGGTGCGCCGGATCGGGGTGCCCGGCGTCCCCGGAACCCCGATCTCGCGCCTCTCGCCACGTCAGGGGGGTCCCGGCACTCGGCGCCCCGGCTCAGGCGCAGTTCTCGTCGCCGTAGCCGGAGATGGTCCCGGCCGCGGTCAGGAACTCCTGGGCGTCCTCCTCGCTCAGCTCGCCGCTGGTCACCGCGCCCTCCAGGTCGCCGTCGGCCGGGAACATCTCGGCCATGAGGTCGACGGCCTCCTGCACCTCGTCCCCGGCCTCGTCCGGGACGACGTCGGCCAGCTCCTCGAGCTCGGCCTTGGCCCGGTCGGTCTCGTCCGACTGGATCTGGTCGATCGCCTGGTACTGCTCGCAGAAGTCCTCGATGCTCGCGCCGCCGCAGGCGGACAGCGAGAAGGGCAGGGCGGCCGCGACGGCGGCCACGGCGAGCGGGCGGATGCGCATGGGGGTCCCTTCGGCGATCGATCGGATCCCGGCGCCCGACCGCGTCTCCCCACCCTCACACAGCCGGCCGCGATCCCCCGTCAGCCCGGCGCGGGGAGGCCCGGTGCGGCGACCGCCCGCTCGAAGAAGAGGGAACCGGCCGCGTCGGGGTCCCCCACGTAGTGGCCGAAGGCCGCGATCGGCCGGTAGCCGACACCCGCGTAGAGGCCGACCGCCTCCGGCTGCAGCGGGCCGGTCTCCAGCCGAAGCGTCGTCCAGCCGCGGGCCGACGCCGCGTCCTCGAGCGCGGCGAGCACGGCCTTGGACACCCCGCGCCCCCGTGCGGCCGGGACGACGTACATGCGCTTGACCTCGGCCACGCCCTCCCCGAGCGCACGGAGGGCCCCGCAGCCCAGCGCCGTCCCGTCGTCGTCGCGGGCGAGCAGCACCACGGCGACGTCGGCCGCCGACGGGTGGGTCCCCGGCTCGTCCTTGCCGCCGTAGCGGGCGCGCACCTCGGTCTGCTGGTCGGTGGTGAGCCGCCGGACGTCGGGGTCGTCCCAGGCAGCCGCCTCGATGATCACGGGGACCGATCCTGCCAACGGCCCGCGCCCGCTCCCGGAGGTACCGTCCGCTGGACGCCCCGATGCGAAGGAGCACCGTGCCGGTCGACCGCGAACTGCCCACGCCCGAGGCCGAGGACCTGCTGGCCCTCACCCGGGAGATCGCCGATGCCGAACTGGCCCCGAAGGCGGCGGTCCACGAGCGCGAGGAGCGCTTCCCCCGCGAGGTGTTCCGCCTCCTCGGGGAGGCCGGGCTCATGGGGCTTCCCTTCCCCGAGGAGGTCGGCGGCGGCGGGCAGCCCTACGCCGTCTACCTGCAGGTGCTCGAGGAGCTGGCCGCGCGCTGGGCCACCGTGGCGCTGGGCATCAGCGTGCACACCCTGGCCTGCTCCCCCATCGCGAACTTCGGCACCGAGGCGCAGCGCCGCGACCTGCTGCCGGAGATGGTCGGCGGCACCCTGCTCGGCGCCTACTCGCTCTCGGAGGCGCACGCCGGCTCGGACGTCGCCGCCATGCGCGCCAGCGCCACCCCCGCCGACGGGGGCTGGGTGGCCCGCGGCGAGAAGGCCTGGGTGACCCACGGCGGGCACGCCGACTTCTACTCGACGTTCCTGCGCACCCCCGCGGACGGCGAGCGGGCCATCTCCTGCTTCCACCTCACCCCCGACCTGCCCGGCTTCGGCGCCGCGCGGCCCGAGGAGAAGATGGGGCTGACCGGCTCGACGACCGCGGCGATCCGGCTCGACGACGTCCCCGTCCCCGCCGACCGGCTGGTGGGCGAGCCCGGCCGCGGCATGGCCATCGCCCTGGGTGCGCTGGACTCCGGCCGGCTGGGCATCAGCGCCGTCGCCGTCGGGCTGGCCCAGTCGGCCCTCGACGTCGCCGTCGCCTACGCCGTGGAGCGGGAGGCGTTCGGCCGCCCGATCGCCGAGCACCAGGGCGTGCAGTTCCTGCTCGCCGACATGGCCGCCGCCGTCGAGTCCGCGCGCGCCACCTACCTCGTGGCCGCCCGCCGCAAGGACGCCGGCAAGCCGTTCTCCCGGCAGGCCAGCATCGCCAAGCTGGTGGCCACCGACGCCGCCATGAAGGTCACCACCGACGCCGTCCAGGTGCTCGGCGGCGCCGGCTACACCCGCGACCACCCGGCCGAGCGGTACATGCGCGAGGCGAAGGTCATGCAGATCTTCGAGGGGACCAACCAGATCCAGCGGATGGTCATCGGCCGGCACCTCACCGCCGGGGCGGCGCCGCCCGCGGGCTGACGGGTTCCACGTGGAACCGGTGACAGCTGTCAGTGGTCCTGGCGGGGGGCCGCGGCCCAGACTGGTGTCCCCGAACGAGGAGAGCACCGTGGCCGAGCCCCACCTGCGCGCCGCCGATTCCGACCGCGCCGCCGTCGCCAGCACCCTCGGCCGCGCCATGTCGGAGGGCCGGCTGACCGTCGCCGAGTACGACGACCGGCTCGCCCGGGCGTACGCGGCCCGCACCTTCGGGGAGCTCGCCGAGCTCACCGCCGACCTGCCCGCGGCCCCTCCCCGCCCCGCGCCGGTGCGGTCGGCGCACCCGGCGCCGGTGTGCGGCGGCCGCGGCTACGGGCGGCTCCAGCAGGTCCAGTGGGGCTCGTGGGCGAGCACCGCGGTGATCGTGCTGATGGTCTGGGCCGTGTCGTCGCTGGCGTCGCGCGAGCTCCTCTACTTCTGGCCGTTCTGGGTGATCGTGCCGTGGGGCGCGGTCCTGCTCCTGGGCCGGATCGCCGGCGGCGGCCGCGGCATGCGGCCCGGCGGCGGACGCGACCGGCAGGCGGTCGACGGCCGCTGAGCGGCACCCGGGGCCGGATCCGCCACGCGACGACGGGTGGGCGGGGCGCGACGGGGTAGGGCGCGACGTGGTTGGACGAACCCCGCCCGGCCGCACCGACGCCCCTGGAGGAACCGTGCACTCGATGACCGAGCGCTTCACCGCCGCGCTGCACACGCTCGACAGCGACCGCGACGTCGGGCCGATGCTCGAGATCACCGGTGAGGACGCCCGGCTGGTCAAGCTCGACGAGCACCACGAGACGTCCGGCAGGGAGGGCGCCCGGGTCTTCTGGGAGGACTACCGGAACGTCTTCGGCGACCTGGAGACGACGTTCACCCACTCCGTGATCGGGGAGAGCAGCGCGGCGCTCGAGTGGACGTCGACCGGCACGCTGCGCAGCGGGAAGCCGTTCACCTACCGGGGCGTCACGGTCATCGAGGGCGACGAGGAGCGGCTCACCGGCGTCCGCACCTACTACGACTCCGCCGCCTTCGTGCAGGGGACGAGCGGCTCGGCCTGAGCCCTCGTGAGGGCGAGGCACCGTGATGGCCCGTCGTCCCGCGCGGGGCCACCGGACCCTTGCGGGGGAGGCGGGCGCATCCGGGGCCTCAAGCCGGGACGCGATCGGTCGATACCCGGTGCGAAGGGCTGAGCTCCCGGGCCGGCTCCGGCACCGGGCCGGACGGGACGGGACGGGGGGGACCGTGGGCGGGACGAAGGCACTGGCGGGGACCTCCACGGTGACCACGCGGCTGCTGCTGCGGGTGGTCGCCGCGCGGGGTGGCGAGAGGGCCGTCGAGCGCGTGCTCGACCGCGCGGGTCTGGCGGACCGGCGGACACCGCTGCAGAGCCTCCGCGGCCGGGTGACGTACCCGGAGAAGCTGCGGCTGTTCGACGCGGCCGCCGAGGAGCTCGGTGACCCGCGGGTCGGGCTCGCACTCGGCGAGGCCGCCATGTCCGACCCCGCGGTGAGGGCGCTGCGGCGGGTGCTGACCACGTTCGGCTCCCCCGCCGGGCTGCTCCGCCAGGTCTCGCGGATCTCCACCCGCCTCGACACCGCCGCGGTGTTCCGCTGCGAGTCGGCAACGGACGGGAAGGCACGGCTGAGCTGGCGGGTGCTGCCGCCGCACCACCCGGGTCGCGTGGACTGCGACTACAACATCGGGATGCTCCGCAAGGCGCCGGTGCTGTTCGGTCTCGAGCCGGCGGTGGTCGAGCACTGGGCGTGCCAGGCCGACGGGGCCCCGCAGTGCGAGTACACCGTCACCTGGCAGGAGCAGCAGGCACGCTCCCGCTGGCGCGGCCGCGGCCGGTACCGCCGGGTGTCCCTCGGCGCGGTCCACGCGCCGGTCGCGGACGCGGAGGAGCGGCTGCGCGACCTCCAGGAGGCCGCCACCGACCTCTTCAGCGGGGATTCGCTCGCGGACACCCTCGACCGCGTCGCCGAGCGTGCGGACCGCGCGGTGCACGCCCCGGGCTACGTGCTCGACGTCCGCCTCCCCCATGGGCAGCGGCACGTGCGCTCCCGCGGCCTGGGCTCCTCCGCGCTGGCCGCGCTGGGCGACCAACGGCTCGAGGTCGGCTGCCGGGAGGTCGGCGGCACCTCCGTCCTCGCCGTGCCGGTGACCTCCGGGACGAGGGACTACGGCGTCCTCGCCGTCGTCGCCTGGCCCGGTCAGGCGACCTTCCCCGGTGACGTCCAGCTGCTCACCGCCTACGCCCGGCACGCGGCGGCCGCCATCGAGATGGCGGCCACCCTCGCCGAGGCGCGCGAGCAGGAGGAGACCGCCCGCCTGCTGCTCACCGTCGCGCGGTCGCTCGCCGGACGCCGCGAGGCTCGCCAGATCGCCCGGACCATCGCCGACGCCGTGCCCAGCCTCTGCGGTGCCGACCGCGCCGCCGTCGCGCTGTGGGACGCCGGGACCCAGTCCGTCCGGATCGCCGGCCTCAGCGGCTGGCCACCGGAGCTGGCCGAGCGGGCCGCCGGCTTCGTGACGAGCACGGAGGACAGCCGAGAGCTGTGCGAGCTGATCGCCGTGGGCGCCCCGATGCTCGTCGACCGGTCGAGCTCGCCGTGGGCCGACGCGGTGCTGGGCGACTTCGGCGTCACCGCCATGGGCGGGGTGCCGATCAAGGTCGACGAGCGACTCGTCGGGATCGTTCTCGCCTATTGGGCGCACCGCGCAGCACCGACCACGCTCGACGACGGGACCACCGAGCGGATGTGGGGGCTGGCCGGCCTGGCCGGCGTGGCGCTGGACAACACCCAGCTGCTCGACGACATCCGGCACCAGGCCGCACACGACCCGCTCACCGGCCTGCCGAACCGCGCCTTCCTCCTCTCCGAGATGCAGACCGCGCTGAGCCAGCCGGCCGGCCACATCGCCCTGCTCTTCTGCGACGTCCGCCGGCTCAAGCGCGTCAACGACAGCCTCGGGCACGGCGCTGGTGACGAGGTGCTCGCAGAGGTCGCGCGGCGACTGCGCTCGGCGGTCCGCGACCAGGACACCGTCGCCCGGTTCAGCGGGGACGAGTTCGCCGTCCTGCTGTCCGGCACGTCGGGGCCCGGCGCCCGGGAGGTGGCCGACCGGATCCACCGGTCCCTGGCGGCCCCGGTACGGACGGGGGACGACGAGGTCTTCGTCGACCTGGCCATCGGCCTCGCCGTGGCCGAGTCGTCCGGGGGGCTGCCCGACGCCGCCCGGGACCTCGCGCACGACCTGCTGGAGCGCGCCGAGGAGGATCTGCACCGCAGCAAGTCCGGGTCCCCGGGGCCGCCGGAGCAGCGGGTACGGGAGCACCTGCGCCTGGAGACCGACCTGCACGGCGCGGTGGAGCGCGGGGAGGTCGTCGTGCACCTGCAGCCGCAGGTCGACCTCGCCACCGGACGGGTCGTCGCCGTCGAGGCTCTCGCGCGCTGGCAGCACCCAGCGCTCGGGCCCGTACCGCCGGATTGCTTCGTGCCCATCGCCGAGGCCAGCGGTCGCATCCGCGAGATCGGCGACCACGTGCTCCGCGAAGCCTGCCGGACCGTCGCGGACTGGCGGTCGGACGGGCTGGAGCTGGAGGTGGCCGTCAACGTCTCCGCCGTCCAGCTCACCGATCCGGACTTCGCCGCATCGGTGCAGCGCGTCCTGGCCGAGACGGGGTTGCCGGCGCGGTCGCTGACGCTGGAGGTGACCGAGAGCCAGGTGCTCACCGAGGTCGCCACCAGCCACGGCCACCTGGAACACCTCCGCGCACTCGGCGTCGGGATCTCCGTGGACGACTTCGGGACCGGGTACTCCTCGCTGGCCCAGCTCCAGCGGCTGCCGGTGAGCGAGCTGAAGATCGACCGGTCCTTCACCTCCCAGCTGACCGGGTCTGCGCCCTCCTCCCCGCTGGTCGCCGGGATCGTCGGCCTCGCCCACGGCCTCGGCCTCCGCGTCGTCGCCGAGGGCGTGGAGACGTGCAGCCAGGCCGAGGCGCTGCAGGGCATGGCCTGCAGCCGGGGCCAGGGCTACCTGTTCGGCCGTCCTGCCGAGCCCGCCGCCGTCCGCGGGCTCCTCCTCGAGCGCGCGGGCAGCGCCCCGGCGCCGCGCTGAGCAGGTGACCGCCCGGACACGACAGCGGCCCCCGGGAGATCCCGGGGGCCGCTGTCTGCCTGGTGGGCAAGGGGGGAGTTGAACCCCCACGTCCTTTCGGACACACGGACCTGAACCGTGCGCGTCTGCCATTCCGCCACTTGCCCTGGCGAGGGAGAACAGTAGCAGCCGCGCGGCGGTCCGCCGCCGAGGGGTGCCGCCGCGGCGCACGCGGACACGACGTGTCGGGCGTCGCGGCTTCCTGGGCGGTCAGCCGCGCCCGGCCCGGCTACGATCACGGATGGCAGAGCGGGACGTCCGGCGAGCGCAGAGGAGCGACTGTGGGTGTGCTGCAGCGCTTCGAGCGCCGGCTCGAAGGGATGGTCGGCCTGGCCTTCGCCCGCCTCTTCAAGGGCAAGGTCCACCCCGCCGAGATCGCCAAGGCCCTCCAGCGCGAGGCCGACGAGCAGCGCTCGATCCTCGGTGAGGGCCGGGTCCTGGCGCCCAACGTCTACGTGGTCCGCCTCGGCGAGACCGACTACGAGCACCTGGGCCAGTGGTCCGACCAGCTGGCCGGCGAGCTCGCCGACATGGTCACCGAGCACATCGAGGACGAGGGCTACCAGGTCTTCGACAAGGTCACCGTCGCGCTCGAGCGGGACGACGAGCTGACCACCGGCGTCTTCGAGGTCAGCTCCCAGGTCGCCGACCCGGCCCGGCCGCACGTGCGCGCCGACGCGCCCCCGCTGGCCTCCGTCCCGGTGCCCGGCCACCCGCCGCTGCCCCCGCTCCCACCGCTGCGCGGGCGGATGGCCACCGACACCGGCAAGCAGAACCCCTCGGTCGTCGGGCGCGCGGGCTCGCGGACGACGGTGACGCACGTGCTGGTCGTCGACGGCCCGGGCACCCGGCACGAGCTCTCCACGGGCCGCAACGTCATCGGCCGCGGCACCGAGGCCGACATCCGCATCCCCGACACCGGCGTCAGCCGCAAGCACGTCGACGTCGTCCTGGACGGCGACGTCGCCACCGTGGAGGACCTGGGCTCCACCAACGGCACGCTGGTCAACGGCCGGCGGATCAACCGGCAGCCGCTCAGCGACGGCGACGTGATCCGCATCGGCCACTCGGTGCTCGTCTACCGGCAGGACGGGGCGTGACCGGGCCCGTGCGGTGGCCGCCGGGCCGGATCCGGGAGCAGCCGCTCCGCCGCGGTGCCGGGCAGGTGCAGGGCGGGGTGCGCCCGTGACCGAGCTCGTCGTCCAGATCTTCCGCTTCGGCTTCCTGCTGCTGCTGTGGCTGTTCATCTTCGCCGCGTTCCGCGTGGTGCGGGCCGACCTGTTCGGCGGCCGCCCCGGTCGCGTCGCCACCGTCCCGCCGCGTGCCGCCACCCCGAAGAAGCGCGGGCACCGCGGCCCCAAGTCGCTGGTGGTCACCGCCGGACCGCTGACCGGGACCAAGATCACCCTCGGTGACCAGCCGATCCTCATCGGCCGCGCCGACGACTCGACGCTGGTCCTCACCGACGACTTCGCCAGCTCCCGGCACGCCCGCCTGACCAACCGGGGCGGTCAGTGGTACGTCGAGGACCTCGGCTCCACCAACGGCACCTACCTGGACCAGCAGCGCGTGCAGGGCCCGCTGCAGGTCGCCCCCGGCCAGCCGATCCGCATCGGCCAGACCGCACTGGAGCTGCGTTCGTGACGTTGGTCCTCCGCTACGCCGCGCGCTCGGACCGCGGCCTCATCCGCGGCAACAACCAGGACTCGGTCTACGCCGGGCCCCGGTTGCTGGCCGTGGCCGACGGCATGGGCGGCCACGCCGCCGGAGACATCGCGAGCAAGGTGGTGATCGCCGCCCTCGAGCACCTCGACGACGACACCCCCACCGGCGACATGCTGCAGTCGCTGCGCTCCGCCGTCCACGAGGGCAGCGAGCACCTTCGCGAGGTGATCCGGGAGTCCCCGCAGCTCGAGGGCATGGGCACCACGCTCACCGCGATCCTGTTCGCGGGCGGTCGGCTGGCGCTCTGCCACGTCGGCGACTCGCGCGCCTACCTGCTGCGCGACGGCCAGTTCACCCAGATCACCCACGACGACACCTTCGTGCAGACGCTGATCGACGACGGCCGGATCACGCCGGAGGAGGCCAACCACCACCCGCAGCGCTCCCTGCTGCTGCGCGCCCTCAACGGGCAGGAGGTGGAACCCGACCTCTCCATGCGCGAGGCGCGCGCCGGCGACCGCTACCTGCTGTGCTCCGACGGCCTCTCGGGCGTCGTCAGCGAGGAGACCCTCGCCGAGGCGCTGCAGAACCCCGACCCGGAGGCGACCGCCGACCGGCTCGTCGAGCTGGCGCTGCGCAGCGGCGGGCCGGACAACATCACCGTGATCGTCGCCGACGTCCTCGAGGACACCGGCAGCAACGGCCGCTTCGACCCGGTCGTCGACGGCGCCGCGGGCGACAACGTCGGGCAGCGCGAGGTGGACCCGCGGTCGGCCGCCGGCCGGGCGGCCCTCGCCGACCAGGCCGCCGCTCCCCCGCCGACACCCACGCTGCCGACGGGCGGCGGCCCCTCCGCCCGCCGCCGCCCGGTGCGCATCCTCCTGGTGGCGGGGGCCCTTCTCACCGTGCTGGTGGCAGGGGCGATCGGCATGTACTTCTGGGCGCTCAACAACTGGTTCGTGGGGGTGAACGGCTCCGGCGACGACCGGCAGGTGGCCGTCTTCCGCGGCCTCGACGTCTCCTTCCTGGGGATGGACCTGCACCGCCTCGACCGGGGCACCGACCTCGCGCTCGCCGACCTGACGCCGGCCGCGCGCAACCGGGTGCTCGGGAGCATCACCGCGGACAACTCCGCCGACGCCGAGCGGATCGTCTCCGCGCTGGCCGACCAGCGGCTGCCGATCTGCCGGACGACCACCGGTGCCACCGGCGCCACCACGCCCACCGGCACGCCGACGCCCCCGGCGGCGAGCCCGACGACCGCCCAGGAGCCCGCCCCCGGCGACGCCGCCCTGCCCGAGGCCCCGGCGCTCGAGGACGAGGTGGCCGCCCCGACGTCGGCACGGACCACCTCGGCCCCCGTGCCGGGGGTGGACTGCCGGGAGGTCGACTGATGGCCGGACCCGTCACCGACCCCCGCGCCGCTGCCGCCGCGACACCCACCCGGCGGGGCACCGAGGCGCTGCTGCTCGCCTTCGCCGTGCTGATCACGGTGGTCGCGCAGATCATCGTCGACCTCACCGTCACCGGGGAGCTGCGCCCGCAGATGGCCGGCTTCAGCGCGTGGATCACCGCGCTGTGGGTCGTCGCGCACCTCGTCGTCCGCCGGTGGGCCTCCTACGCCGACCCGCTGCTGCTGCCGTCGGTCGCGCTGCTCGTCGGCCTGGGGCTGGCGGTGATCCACCGGCTCGACCTCGCCGCCGGGCAGGTGGGCAGCACCGTCACCCGGGAGGACGCCCCGGTGCAGCTGGTGTGGGCCACCCTCGGGGTCGCCCTCTTCGTCGCGGTGCTCGTCGTCGTCCGCGACCACCGGACCCTCTCCCGGTTCGCCTACACCCTGGCGCTCATCGGGCTGGTGCTGCTGGCCATCCCGGCCGTCCTGCCGGCGTCGATCTCCGAGGTCAACGGGGCCAAGATCTGGATCCGCGTCGCCGGCTTCTCCATCCAGCCGGGCGAGTTCGCGAAGATCTGCCTCGTCGTCTTCTTCGCCGCCTACCTCGTGGACAAGCGCGACGTGCTGGCGCTCGCGAGCAAGAAGGTGGCCGGCATCGAGCTGCCGCGCGGCCGCGACCTGGGCCCGGTGCTGCTGGCGTGGATCGTCTCCATCCTGGTGCTCGTCTTCGAGCGCGACCTGGGCAGCTCGCTGCTGCTGTTCGGCATATTCGTGGTGATGCTCTACGTGGCCACCGAGCGCGCCAGCTGGCTGTTCATCGGCCTGGCGCTCTTCGCCGGCGGGGCGTTCATCGCCTACCAGATCTTCGCCCACGTGCAGGCGCGGGTGAACACCTGGCTGGACCCGTCGGCGTACTACGACGGCGCCGGCTACCAGCTGATGCAGTCGCTGTTCGGCCTGGGCACCGGCGGGCTCTTCGGTGCGGGCCTCGGCGGCGGCCGCCCCGACCAGGTGCCGGTGGCCAAGAGCGACTTCATCGCCGCCGCCGTCGGCGAGGAGCTCGGGCTGTTCGGGCTGGTCGCGGTGATCGTCGTCTACCTGATCCTGGTCGAGCGCGGGCTGCGCACCTCGCTCGTCGTCCGCGACGCCTTCGGCAAGCTGCTGGCCACCGGCCTCGCGTTCGCCGTCGCCTGGCAGGTGTTCGTCGTCCTCGGCGGCGTCACCGGGCTGCTCCCGCTGACCGGCCTCACCACGCCGTTCCTGGCCTACGGCGGGTCGTCGCTGGTGGCCAACTTCGTGCTGGTCGCCCTGCTGGTGCGGATCAGCGACGCCGCCCGCCGCCCGGCGGCGCCGCACGCCACGCCCGTGCGCCTGGGTGATGCCCCGACCGAGGTGGTGACGCCGTGAACGCCCCGCTGCGGCGGGTGGCGATCAGCGTGCTGGTGCTGTTCACGCTGCTGATCGTCAACGTCAACGTCATCCAGGTCGTCCGCTCCGACGACCTGCGCACGGACACCCGCAACACCCGCGTGATCGCCGAGTCCTACGACCGCGAGCGCGGCTCGATCATCGTCGAGGGCACCGAGGTCGCCCTCTCCGTCCCCACCGACGGTCGCCTGGAGTACCTGCGCACCTACCCGCAGGGGCCGTTGTACGCGCCGGTCACCGGGTACCACTCGCTGGTGTACGGCAACCGGTACCTCGAGGACGTCATGAACGACGTGCTCTCCGGGGACGACGACCGGCTCTTCGTCCGCCGCATCGCCGACCTGTTCACCGGGCGCGACCCCGCCGGCGGGGACGTCGTCCTCACGCTGGACCCGGACGTGCAGGCGGCCGCGATGGCCGGCCTGGACGGCGTGACCGGTGGCGTCGTGGCGCTCGACCCGGAGACGGGGGCGATCCTCGGGATGGCCAGCACGCCGACCTACGACCCGGGCCTGGTCTCCGGCCACGACCCCTCGGTCATCCGCGAGAACATGGAGCAGCTCACCGGGGCGGACCCCGACCCGCGGGTGAACCGCACGATCGGGGACAACTTCCCGCCCGGGTCGCTGTTCAAGGTGATCGTGGCGGCCGCCGCGCTGGAGGACGGGCTGACCCCCGAGTCCGTCGTCCCTGCGCCCCGGGAGCTGCCGCTGCCCAACAGCAGCCGGGTCATCCCCAACTTCGGCGGCTCGGCCTGCAGCCCCAGCGGCGAGCAGTCGCTCACCGACGCGCTCACCATCTCGTGCAACACCGCCTTCGCCCAGCTCGGCCTGGACCTCGGTGAGGACCAGGTGCGCGAGATGGCCGAGGCGTTCGGGCTCGACGAGGGCGGCCTGGAGATCCCGCTGCAGGTCGCGCCGAGCACCGTGGGCGACATCGTCGACGACGCCGCCCTGGCCCAGACCTCCATCGGCCAGCGCGACGTCCGGATGACGGTGCTCCAGGCGGCGATGGTCGCCTCCGCGGTGGCCAACGACGGCGTGCAGATGAAGCCCTACCTCGTCGAGGAGCTGCGCGCTCCGGACCTGACGGTGATCGACTCGGCCGACCCGGAGGTGCTCAACGAGCCGGTCTCGGCCCAGGTGGCCGACCAGCTCACCGAGATGATGGTCAGCGTCGTCGCCCGCGGCTCGGGGCGCGCCGCGCGCCTGCCCGGCATCGACGTGGCCGGCAAGACCGGTACCGCGCAGGTGCGCGAGGGCGTGCCCGACCACAACTGGTTCATGGGCTTCGCGCCGGCCGACGACCCGCAGATCGCCGTCGCCGTGTTCGTGGCCAACGGGGGCGGCACCGGCGGCGACGTCTCGGCCCCGATCGCACGGGACGTCCTGGCGGCCTGGTTCGACGGGCAGGGCGGCTGATGGCACTGGGGATCGGCAGCCTGCTGGCCGGGCGCTACGAGATCACGGCTCCCATCGCCACCGGCGGCATGGGGGAGGTGTGGAAGGCCCGCGACCGGGTGCTGGACCGGATCGTCGCGGCGAAGGTGCTCAAGACCGAGTACACCAACGACCCGAGCTTCCTGGCCCGGTTCCGCAACGAGGCGCGGCACACCGCGGCGCTGTCGCACCCCAACATCGCCTCGGTCTACGACTACGGCGAGACCACCGACGACAGCGGCGTCCAGACCCTGGCGTTCCTGGTCATGGAGTTCGTCGAGGGCCAGCCGCTGGTGACGATCCTGCACGAGGAGGGGCGGCTGCCGGTCGACTGGACGCTGCACGTCCTCGGCCAGGCCGCCGACGGACTCTCCGCCGCGCACCGGGCCGGCGTGGTCCACCGCGACATCAAGCCGGGCAACCTGATCGTCCGCCCCGACGGCGTGGTCAAGCTGACCGACTTCGGCATCGCCCAGGCCCGCGACGCCGCCCCGCTGACCCGCACCGGGATGGTGGTGGGCACCGCCCAGTACCTCTCCCCCGAGCAGGCCCAGGGCATGGAGGTCACCGCCGCCTCCGACGTCTACTCCCTCGGCGTGGTCGGCTTCGAGTGCCTGGCCGGCGTCCGTCCCTTCGACGGCGCCTCGCAGGTGGCCATCGCGCTGGCCCACATCAACCGGCCGCCGCCCCCCCTCCCCGGTGACGTCCCCCCGGCGGTCCGGCTCCTCGTCGAGCGCGCCCTGGCCAAGGACCCCGCCGACCGGTTCACCGACGGCGGCGCGTTCGCCGACGCCGTCCGCCGGGTCGGCGCCGGCGACACCCTGGCCGGGGCCGGCCCGGTGGTCGCACCGGCCACGACCCCCACCGAGATCGTGGACGTCGGGGGCGACCGCACCCAGGTCTTCGCCACCCCGGCCGCCGGGATGCCCGCGGTGGCGCCCGCCACCGGTGGCCGTCCCATGCCGCCGCTCCAGGCGCCGCCGGACGACGACGACTGGGCCGGCGGCGACGAGCCACCGGCGCGCCGCACCCCTCGCTGGCTCTGGCCGGCGGCGGCCCTGGTGCTCGTCCTCCTGGTCGCCGGCACCACCTGGCTGCTGCTGCGGGACTCCGCCGACTCCACCGGGCAGGACGCGTCCCCCACCACCGGCGCGGCCACCACCAGCGCCGAGGCCGACGGGATCCTCCTCGATCCGGCGCGGTACATCGGGCGCGACGCCGACGAGGTGGAGGAGGAGCTGCGCGAGGCCGGCTTCACCACGGTCACGCAGGAGGAGGCCAGCGCGGGGCTGCTGACCGCCCTGGGCCAGACCCTGGACCAGAACGACGTCGCCGGCATCGACCCCTCGGGGGTCGAGGCGACCCCGGACACCCCGATCACGCTCTTCTACGCGCCCGACGACTACGACCCCGCTCCCGTGGAGGACGACGAGGGGGGCGACGAGGGCGAGACGTCGGCGCCGACCACCACGACGGCGCCGACGACGACCACGGCCCCCACCGGGACCACCGAGCCCACCGGGCCCACCGAGCCGACGGGCACGACGGGTGCGACGACCTCGTCGTCCACCACCGCCGGGGGGACTCCGGCGCCCACCACGACCACCGCACCGCCACCGCCGGACGAGCCGGACGACCCGGAGACCGACCCCGATGCCAATGCGGCGACGACCGTGGGTAATCAGCCATGAGCACTCCGACATGGCGATCCCGGGTTGCGGGCCGTTCTGCGGTTAGGCTCGCCGGCGGCCAGCAGTCCGCGGCACCGACCGTCGCGGGCAGCCCCCGCACCACCGGGCCGCGGAGGCTGCACGGAACAGCCCGAGAGGACCGTCGATGACCACGCCGCAGGTGCTCGGTGAGCGCTACGAGATCGGCGGAGTCCTGGGCCGCGGCGGCATGGCCGAGGTCCACCACGGACGCGATCTGCGCCTCGGCCGCGAGGTGGCGGTCAAGGTGCTGCGCCACGACCTGGCCCGCGACCCCTCCTTCCAGGTCCGCTTCCGCCGCGAGGCGCAGGCCTCGGCGTCGCTGAACCACCCGGCGATCGTCGCCGTCTACGACACCGGTGAGGACCGCACGCCCAGCGGCGCGACCCCGTACATCGTCATGGAGTACGTCGAGGGCGAGACGCTGCGCGACGTGCTCCGGCGCGAGGGCCGGCTGCCGGTCGAGCGGGCCATGAGCCTGGCCGCCGACATCTGCGGCGCCCTCGACTTCAGCCACCGCAACGGCATCGTGCACCGGGACGTGAAGCCCGGGAACGTCATGATCACCCCGCAGGGCTCGGTCAAGGTGATGGACTTCGGGATCGCCCGCGCGGTCTCGGACTCCGCGGCCACGATGACCTCCACCGCAGCGGTGATAGGGACCGCCCAGTACCTCTCCCCCGAGCAGGCCCGCGGCGAGGGTGTGGACGCCCGGTCCGACGTCTACTCGCTGGGCTGCCTGCTCTACGAGCTCGTCACCGGGGCCCCGCCGTTCACCGGCGACTCCCCGGTGTCGGTGGCCTACCAGCACGTCCGCGAGGACCCCCGGCTGCCGTCGTCGATCAACCCGGACGTGCCGCCGGAGCTGGACGCGATCCTGCTCAAGGCGATGAGCAAGAACCCCGCCAACCGGTACCAGTCGGCCGCCGAGATGCGCAACGACCTGCTCCGGGCGCTGGCCGGGCAGCGGGTCGAGGCGACGCCGGTCATGGGCGACGCCGAGAAGACCGCGATCATCGGCGCCCCGGTCGGCGGCTACGCCAGCGGGTACGGCGACGACGACTGGGACGACGACGGCGACCGGCGGCGGAAGCGGCGGATCATCGCGATCGTCGCGGTCCTCGGCGTGCTGCTGCTGGGCGGCGCGATCGCCGCCGCGGTGGCGCTGACCCGCGGCGAGGAGACCCCCGCCGTCGCCCAGGTCACGGTGCCGCCGCTGCTCAACCTGGACCAGGCGGCCGCGGAGCAGGCCATCACCGGGGCCGGTCTGGTCGTCGGCGAGGTGACGCAGGAGGCCAGCGGCACCGTGCCCGAGGGCCAGGTGCTGGGCAGCACGCCGCCGAGCGGGAGCCGGGTGGACGAGGGCAGCGAGGTCGACCTGGTGGTCAGCGCCGGCCCCGACACCGTCCAGGTGCCCAACGTCGTCGGCCTCACCGAGGACCAGGCGCGCGCCAACCTCGAGCAGGCCGGGTTCACGAACATCTCCAGCCGGCAGGTCGACTCCATCGAGTTCGACGAGGGCCGGGTGGCCGCCGTGAGCCCCGCCGAGTCGAGCCAGGCGGACCTGGAGACCCCGATCACGCTGAGCGTCTCCACGGGCACCGTCGAGATGCCCGACGTGGTCAACCAGCCCGAGGCCCAGGCGCGCGCGGCCCTGCAGGACGCCGGCTTCGGCGCCGGGCAGATCACCCGCCAGGACGTCGAGCGCGACGACGTGGCGCCGGGCACCGTCGTCGAGACCGACCCGTCGGCCGGGGACGACGTCGGTTCCGGCGAGACGATCACCCTCCTCGTCGCCATCCCGGTCCCGGCGGAGGAGCCGGCGACACCGACCACCTCCAGCCCGCCCGTCCCCACGGAGCCGGTCACGCCGCCCACCGAGGACGGCGTCGGGGACTGAGTCCTCCCGGGGACATGCAGCAGGGCCCCTCCCGTCCGGGAGGGGCCCTGCTGCGTTGCCGGGCTCAGGCGATGGCGGAGGAGAGCCGCTGCGCGCTCGCGGTGGCGGCGGCCACCAGCTCCTCGTCGGGCGCGAGGCCGCACGCGGCCAGCCAGGTCGCCAGCATCCGGTGGCCGCCCTCGGTGAGCACCGACTCGGGGTGGAACTGGACGCCCTCGATGGGCAGCTCGCGGTGCCGCAGCGCCATCACCAGGCCCGAGGGGGTGTGCCCGGTGACCTCCAGCTCGTCGGGCACCGTCGCGGCGTCCACGGCCAGCGAGTGGTAGCGGGTGGCCGTGAACGGCGACGGGAGGCCGGCGAGGACGCCCTGGCCCTCGTGCACCACCTGGCTGGTCTTGCCGTGCAGCAGTTCGGGGGCGCGCACCACCTCCGCGCCGAACGCCTCCGCGATCGCCTGGTGGCCCAGGCACACCCCGAGGACGGGGATGCCCTGCTCGGCGGCGGCGCGGACCATCGGCACGGTCACGCCGGCGTCCGCCGGCGCACCGGGGCCGGGGGAGAGCAGCACGCCGGCGACGTCGAGGTCGGGGAGCTCGTCCGCGGTGACGGCGTCGTTGCGCCGCACCTCGCACCGGACGCCGAGCTGGCCGAGGTACTGGACCAGGTTGTAGACGAAGCTGTCGAAGTTGTCGACGACGAGGACCGGACGGTCGGCGGCGGTCATCGCGGTCGAGCTCCTAGCGGGTTCAGGGGTGCCGCACGGGCACCCGCGGACGGCCGGACGGTCAGCCGGCGGCCGCGTGCTGCAGGGTGAGGCCGCCATCGTAGGCGGGGACGGTCACCTGGGGCCGCTCGCGCACCTCGAAGGTGAGCCCCCAGGAGGCCACCGCCTGCTCGAAGACGGCCACCTGCGGCGAGGCGTCCAGCGCTGCCTCCACCCGGGACGCGTCCACCACGGCGGTGACGACGAACGGCGGCGAGTAGGTGCGGCCCTGCAGCAGCAGGGTGTTGCCCACGCACCGGACGGCGCTCGTGGAGATGAGCCGCTGATCCATCACCGCCACCCCCTCGGCGCCGGCCGCCCACACGGCGTTGACGACGGCCTGGACGTCGCTCTGGTGGATGACGAGGTCGTCGGGGCGGGCGCCCCGCGGGAGGCTGCCGTCGGACCGCTGGGGGGCGTCGTCGAGGGTGATGACCACCCCGGCGCCGGTGACCGGCGTCAGGCCGGCCGAGGGGGCCCCGGCCTCGGCGACGGCCTGCTCCTGGGCCACGTCGCCGTCCCGGGTCGCCACCTGGTCGGTGAGCCGCTGCACCTGGGCCTGCAGCTGGACCAGCTGGCGCTCCTGGCGGACCACGGCCGCGTCCCGCTCCTCCACGAGCTGGGAGAGCTGGGTGACCTCACCGGCGCGCAGGTCGCTGCCCTGGGCGGTGCGGCCGGAGGTGGCGAAGAGCAGGCCGGCGGCCAGGGCGACGACCGGGACGAGCGCTCCCCAGGCGGAGGCGGAGCGCCCGGGCAGCGACCAGCGGGCCACCGGGTACCTCCCTCGGAGCGGACGGGGTCGGCGCGTACGGGTGGAGCAGCGCTGCCGACGTCCCCCGGAAGTTTAGTCTGGGGGGCAGTTCCGGCCGGGAGGACGAGTCCGGCCGCCGGGAGGGAGTACGCACGTGCCCAAGTCGAAGGTGCGCAAGAAGTCGGTGTACACGCCGCCGGAGGACGTCGTCCGCTCGCGGGGGGCGCAGGCCAAGGCGCTGCAGCCCAGCCCGCGCTGGTGGGCGCCGGTCATGGTCACCCTCATGCTGCTCGGGCTGCTGTGGATCGTCGTGTTCTACGTCGCCGGCGACCAGATCCCGTTCATGCAGTCGCTGTCGGCGTGGAACTTCGCCGTGGGCTTCGGTGCCATGGTCGCCGGGCTGATCATGTCGATGCGCTGGCGGTAGCCCGCAGCCACCGATCGCCGCGCGAGGCCCCCGTCCCCACCGGGACGGGGGCCTCGCTCGTTCCCGCGGCCGGGGCGGCGGGGCGATCCCCGACTGTGCACAGCGGTCACCGTCGTCCACAGGTCGACATGACGGCCCACCCCCAGGGTTGTCCACCGAGTGTGGAGGGACCGGCCGGGTCCGTTCGCCGCTGACCTGGGCTTTCCCGACCGCTGGGGCGCGTGTGACGAGCCGTCCATCGGCGTAACTACAGCCGTGTGAGTCTGTCCCCAGCTGTGTACCCAGCTGTGGACGAGTCGACATGTGCGCCCGGACGGGACGCTGACCGTGCACCGCCCTACCCGCGTTGACCTGCGGATACACCGGCCGGGCAGGAGCTGTGGACGGACCCGTCCGGGTCACCCGACGCTTCCGCACGTGCACGGAGAGGAAGCGCCGTCCACCGGTGGGCCGCCGGCCCCGGAACGGCACGAGCCCCCGGCCGGGCGGCCGGGGGCTGGTGGGGAGTGCGGCGGGGCGGTCAGGCGTCCAGGAGCTCCAGGATCGTCGCGTTGGCCGTGCCGCCGCCCTCGCACATCGTCTGCAGGCCGTACCGGGTGCCGGTCGCCTGCATGTGGTGGACGAGGGTGGTCATGATCCGCGCGCCCGAGCCGCCCAGCGGGTGCCCCAGCGCGATGGCGCCGCCCAGCGGGTTGAGCCGGGCGGCGTCGCCACCGGTGTCGGCCATCCACGCCATGGGCACCGGCGCGAACGCCTCGTTGACCTCGAAGACGCCGATGTCGTCGATCGACAGCCCCGAACGTGCCAGCACCTTCTGCGTGGCCGGGATGGGCGCGGTCAGCATGATGACCGGGTCGTCGCCGGCCATGACCGTCGTGTGGATGCGCACCATCGGGCGCAGGCCGAGTTCGCGGGCCTTCTCGCTGGTGGTCACCAGCAGGGCGGCCGAACCGTCGGAGATCTGGCTGGCGTTGCCGGCGCTGATCACGCCGTCCTCCTTGAACGGCGTCTTCAGGGAGGCGAGCTTCTCGAGCGTGCCGCCGGGACGGATGCCCTCGTCAGCGCTGACCACCGTGCCGTCGGGCAGGGTGACCGGTGCGATCTCCTCGTCGAAGGCGCCGTCGGCCTGCGCCTTGGCCGCCTTCTCGTGCGAGGAGAGGGCGAACTCGTCGAGCTGGGTGCGGGAGAAGCCCCAGCGCTCGGCGATCATCTCGGCGCCGATGCCCTGGTTGGGGTACACCCCGTCGTAGCGCTCCAGGAAGCGCGGGCCCAGCGGCTTGCCCGCGATGCCGTCGGCCCGGGCGGAGCCCATGGGCACCCGGCTCATCGACTCCACCCCTCCGGCGACGACGACGTCGGCCTGGCCGCTGATGACGGTGGCCGCGGCGAAGGCGACGGCCTGCTGGGAGGACCCGCACTGCCGGTCGATGGTGGTGCCGGGGACCGACTCCGGCCAGCCGGCGGCCAGCGGCGCGTTGCGCCCGATGTTGAAGGTCTGCTCCCCGACCTGGCTCACGCAGCCCCAGAAGACGTCCTCGACGACGGCCGGGTCGATGCCGGAGCGCTCGGCGAGCGCCTGCAGCACGTGGGCGGAGAGGTCGACCGCGTGCACCCCGGAGAGCCCACCCCCTCGCTTGCCCACCGGCGTACGGACGGCGGCACAGATGACGGCATCACGCATGGACCCACTCCTCGGGGACGACGGTCGGGTGCGCCGGCCGGCCACCCTGACCGCGATCGTATGTTCCGCGCCACACCTGGCACGCTGGTGGCGTGCAGTGGTCTCCCCCGGCAGCCCTGCCGGCCGGTCTCGCCGCGGGCGCCGTGGTGCTCGGCGCGGTCGCCCTGCTGCTGGACCCGGCCGGCCGGATCCTGGTCGGCGGCGCCGCGCTGCTGCTGGTCGCCCTCGCCGTCCGCGAGGCGCTGCTCCGGCCGCGGCTGGCCGCCGGCCCCGACGGGGTCGCGGTGCGGACGCTGACCGGTACCCGGGTGCTGCCCTGGGGGCTGCTGCGGGTGCGCGTCCGCAGTGCCCGGCGCTGGGGGACGACGGTCCGCACCCTGGAGCTCGAGGGGCCCGCCGGGGGTGTGGACGACGGCCTGCTGCTCGTCCTGGGCCGCTGGGACCTGGGCGCCGACCCCGCGACGGTGGCCGGCGAGCTCGCCGAGCTGCGCCCCGGGGGCGGTCCGGCGCGGTGACGCCGCGGCCGCCGGGCCGCCGCCGTCAGACGCCGGTGACGTGCGAGACGCCGAGGGCGAGCACGAGGAGCAGCACCGCCAGCGCGCCGATGCCGGCCACCTGGACGGCGGTGCGGCGGCGGGTTCCGATCAGCAGCGCCGCGACCACCGCGCCGGTGACCAGGCCGCCGAGGTGCCCCAGCAGCGAGATGCCGGGCAGGAAGCTGATGAAGATGTTGATGCCCAGCAGGACCAGGATGCCCCGCACGTCCTGGCGGCGGACCACCATGAGCACGCCGAGGGCGCCCAGGAGGCCGTAGATGGCCGTGGAGGCCCCGGCGACGGGCCGGGCGAAGTCGCCGAACAGCTGGATGGCGGTGGAGCCGCCCAGCGCGGAGACGACGTACAGGGCCAGGAAGCGCGCCCGCCCCAGCTGCCGCTCCAGCTCGGAGCCGAACACCAGCAGCGCCAGCATGTTGAGCACCAGGTGCACGAGGCCGATGTGCAGGAACGCCGCGGTGAGCAGCCGCCACGGCTCGCCCAGCTCGACCAGGAGCGGGTACTGCGCGAGGTCGACGAAGACCGGCGAGCGGTAGTTCTCCAGCGGGGCGTTGCCGGCCAGGCCCGCCGACACCGCCGTCACCAGGAACATGACGACGTTGATCGCGATCAGCGTCACCGTGACGCCGCCCCAGCGGGTGGCGGCTGCCTTCAGGCCGGAGGTGCGCTTGGGCGCGCGCACCGACGCCGTGCCCTCCCGGACGCACGCCGGGCACTGGAATCCGACCGACGCCGGGATCATGCAGTCGGGGCAGATGGGACGGCCGCACCGCGCGCACCGGATGCCCGTGGGCCGCTCCGGGTGGCGGTAGCAGGCCGGTGGCGGGGGCGGCGGCTGGTCGGCCGCGCCCCCGCCGTGCGGTTCCGTGCTCAGCTGCGCTGCACCTCGACGGACTCGATCACCACGTCCTCGACGGGGCGGTCGTTGCGGCCGGTGGAGACGGCGGCGATCCGGTCGACGACGTCCCGGCTCCCCTGGTCGGCCACCTCGCCGAAGATGGTGTGCTTACCGGTCAGCCACGTGGTGGGGGCGACGGTGATGAAGAACTGGGAGCCGTTGGTGCCCGGGCCGGCGTTGGCCATGGCGAGCAGGTAGGGCTTGGTGAAGGCGAGGTCGGGGTGGATCTCGTCGCCGAACTGGTAGCCGGGGCCACCGATGCCCTGCCCGAGCGGGTCGCCGCCCTGGATCATGAAGCCGGAGATGATCCGGTGGAAGATCGTGCCGTCGTAGAGCTTGTCGGTCGTCTTCTCGCGGGTCGCGGGGTGCGTCCACTCGCGGGTGCCCTCGGCGAGATCGGCGAAGTTCGCGACCGTCTTGGGGGCGTGGTCGGGGAACAGGTCCACGGTGATGTCGCCGTGGTTGGTGTGCAGGACCGCGCGGCGGGCGGGAGTCGATTCAGTCACCGCTCCACTCTCCCACCGTCGCGCCGGCGGCGTGTCGCTGGGCCGGGAGCGCGGTGGCACGGGGCGTGGGCCGGCGTCCGCGGCCCCAGGTGTGGAGACGAGGGTGTCTGAGTTGAGGACATCGTGCACACCTGTCTCGGGACATCGTTCACACCCTGAGGTGAGGGGTGTGCGATGGGAATGCCGCAGCTGGTC
>NZ_SSXB01000036.1:0-36982 GCF_021698995.1 Blastococcus sp. KM273129
GTGCGTACCGCTCGCGCCGCCCGGTCGGGTGGCCTCGTCCCCGGTTCCGACCCCCTCCTGCCCCTCCTCTCCCGCCGCGCCCTGCTGGCCGGCACCGGTGCCGCCGTCGCCGCCGTGCTCGCCGGCTGCTCCGGCACCTCGACCGCCGCACCCGGTTCGCCCGGCCCGCTGCGCATCGGCGCCATCCCCGACCAGGACCCCGAGGTCCTGCAGCGGCAGTTCGGCACGGTCGCCGACTCCCTCGCCGCGGCCCTCGGCCTCGACACCGGGTACCGGCCGGTCACCGACTACGCCGCCGCCGTGTCGCTGTTCCGCACCGGCGACCTGGACCTGGTGTGGTTCGGCGGGCTCACCGGCGTCCAGGCCCGGCTGCAGACCCGCGGCGCCGTCCCGATCGCCCAGCGCGACATCGACGAGGAGTTCCACTCGGTCTTCGTCGTCAACACCGCCACCGGGCTCGCGCCGGCCGACGACCTGCGCCCGCTGGCCGGGCTGCGCTTCACCTACGGCAGCGAGACCTCGACCTCCGGGCGGCTCATGCCCGCCTACCACCTGCGCGAGGCCGGCGTGGACCCCGAGGGCTTCCCCGGCGGGCCCGGCTTCTCCGGCTCGCACGACGCGACGATCGCCCTCGTCGCCTCGGGGACCTACCAGGCCGGTGTGCTCAACGAGCAGGTGTGGCGGTCCCGGTCGGAGGGCGGCGAGGTGGACCCCGCGGTGACCGCCTACGCCCGCACCCCGGCCTACCACGACTACCACTGGCTGCTCGGTCCCGGTGCCGTCGAGCGCTTCGGCGACGACCTGGCCGGGCGGCTCACCGGCTGGTTCACCGGGCTGTCCGCCGACGACCCGGACGACGCCGAGGTGCTCGAGCTGTTCGGCGCGGGCTCCTTCATCCCGACCGAGGCGGCGAACTACCGGCAGATCGAGGAGATCGGCCGCGACCTCGGGCTGGTCAGCTGAGCGAGGCCGTCCGGCTCACCGGTGTCGAGGTCCGCTTCGGCGGCACCCCCGCCCTCGCCGGGGTGGACCTCGCGGTGGCCGCGGGTGAGCGGGTCGCCGTCGTCGGCGCCTCGGGTGCGGGCAAGTCGACGCTGCTCGGGGTGCTCAACGGCTCGGTGCCGCCGACGGCCGGATCGGTGCGGGTGCTCGGCCAGGACCCGGCAGCCCTGCGCGGGCGCGAGCTGCGCCGGCTGCGGGCGCGCACCGGCACGGTCCACCAGCACCTGGAGCTCGCCGGGCAGCTGCGCGTGGTGCACAACGTCAACGCCGGGCGGCTGGGCTCCTGGTCGGCGGCCCGCGCCGCCTGGTCGCTGGTCCGGCCGCAGGGCACCGGCGACGTGCTGGGTGCGCTGGCCCGCGTGGGGCTGGCCGACCGGGCGTACGAGCGCACCGACCGGCTCTCCGGCGGGCAGCGGCAGCGGGTGGCCCTGGCCCGGCTGCTGGTGCAGCGGCCCGAGCTCGTGCTCGCCGACGAGCCGGCGTCGGCGCTGGACCCGGCGCTGGCCGACCAGGCGCTCGGCCTGCTCGGCGAGCTGGCGACCGGCCGCGGCGGCGCGCTGCTCGCCTGCCTGCACGACCCGGCCCTGGCGCTGCGGCACTGCGACCGGGTCGTCGGTCTGGCCGCCGGACGGGTGGTGCTGGACGCCCCGGCCCGCGCCCTGACGGTGGCGGCGCTGGAGGGCTTCTACGGGGTGAGCCGGTGACGGCCGTCGTGGAGCGGCCCGCGCCGCCGGCTCCGCGGCTGGACCGTGACCGCCGGCGCTGGGCCTGGGGGCTGGGCGCCCTGGCCCTGCTGGGCTGGGCGCTGGCCGGCAGCGGCCTGCTCTCCGGGCCGGTGCTCAACCCGGCCGGCACCGGGCAGGTCGGCCGCTTCCTCGCCGCCGCCGTCCGCCCGGAGCTCGGCGCGGAGTTCCTCCGGGTCGTCGCGGGCTCCACGCTGGTCACCGTCGCGTACGCCGTGCTCGGCGCCGGGCTGGCCGTGCTGATCGGTGCGCTGGGTGCGGTCCCGGCGTCCCGCACGACGTGGGGACGGCGGCGCACCGGCTGGCTGCTCACCCGCGGCGGGCTGGCGCTGCCCCGCGGCCTGCACGAGGCCGTGTGGGGCCTGCTGCTGGTGAACGTGCTGGGCCTCGACCCGTGGGTCGGGGTGCTGGCGATCGCCGTGCCCTACGGCGCGATCACCGCCAAGGTCTTCGCCGACCTGCTCGACGAGGCCCCGCGCGGGGCGTACCGGGCGCTGCTCGCCGCCGGGGCCGGTCGCGGGACGGCGGCGCTCTACGGCCTGCTCCCCCCGGCCGCCGGTGGGCTGCTCTCCTACTCCTTCTACCGGCTGGAGTGCGCGGTGCGCTCCGCCGTCGTCCTCGGCCTGATCGGCGCCGGCGGGCTGGGCTACCAGCTCGCGCTCTCCTTCACCTCGTTGCGCTGGGCGCAGGTGTGGACGACGGTCTACGCGCTGGCCCTGCTGTGCCTGCTCGCCGACGTCGCCGGCCGGGCCGTGCGCCGCCGCGCCGCCGCACCGCGACCCGGGCCGCGGCGGGACCCGGTGCTCACCGGCGCCGTGCTGGCGGTCGTCGCGCTCGCCGGCTGGGCGGTCTGGTACCTGGCGCTCTCCCCCGCCGCGCTGGTCTCCGACCGCACCCGCGAGCAGGTGGTCTGGGTCGCCTCGGCCGCGTGGCCGCCGGCGACCGACGGCGACCTGCTGCCGGCGGTGTGGTGGGCGTCGGTGGAGACCCTGCGGATGTCGGTGCTCGCGGTGGCGTTCGCGACCGCGGGGGCGGTGGCGCTGGCGGGCCTGGCGGCGCGCCCGGGACGCCCGGTGCGGCGCGGGCGCGCCGCGCTCGGGGTGCTTACCCGCACCGGGCTGCTCCTGCTGCGCGCCGTCCCCCCGCCGGTGTGGGCGCTGGTGCTGCTGTTCGTCCTGCTCCCGGGAGCGCTGCCCGGGGCGGTCGCGCTCGGCGTCTACACCCTCGGCGTGCTGGGCCGGCTGGTCGGCGAGGCGGTCGAGGAGGCCGACCGGCGCCCGGCGGAGGCGCTCCGGGCGGCCGGGGCCTCACCGGCCACCCGGTGGCTGTACGGGGGTGCGCCCGCGCTGGCCGGGCCGGTGCTGGCGCTGGCGCTCTACCGGTGGGAGGTCGTCGTGCGGGACACGGTGCTGGTCGGCCTGCTGGGCGCCGGCGGGATCGGCGTCCTGCTCTCCGCGGCGACGTCGTCGTTCGACTGGCCCGCGGTCACCACGGTGCTGATCGCGATCGTGCTGCTCACCGTCGCCGTCGACCTGGTGGGCGCCCAGGCCCGCGCCGCTCTGCGCTGAGGCAGGGCGGGCCGTGGCGCGGGGGCCGGAGGCTCCGCGGCACGGATCCGCGGACGCACTCGTCGCAGCAGGGGGTCGGCACGTGGCCGTGGTGCGGTCCGGAGGACCGCAGTGTCAGAGCCAGCGGGTGCGGGCGGACAGGGCGGCGAGGGCCGCGGCGCCGGCCGTGGAGGTGCGCAGCACCTCGGGGCCCAGCCGCACGGCCTCCGCCCCGGCCGCGCGGAACGCCACCACCTCGCCGTCGGAGAGCCCACCCTCAGGACCGACGACGACCACCACCGTCCCCGAGGCCGGCACCGCGAGCCCGGCCAGCGGCAGACGGGCCTGCTCGTGCAGGACGACGGCGAGGTCGGCCTCGGCGAGCATGCCCGCGACCTCGCGGGTGCTCATGGGCGCGGTGACCTCCGGCAGCCGCGGCCGGCGCGACTGCTTGCTCGCCGCCCGGGCCGCGGCCCGCCACTTCGCGACGCCCTTCTCCACCCGGTCGTCCCGCCAGCGGGTCACGCAGCGGGCGGCCTGCCACGGCACGATCCGGTCGACGCCGAGCTCGGTGGCCAGGTCGACCGCCAGCGGGCCCCGGTCGCCCTTGGGCAGCGCCTGCACGAGCACGAACTCCGGGTCGGGCGCGGGCACCTCGAACCGGTTCCGGACGGCGACGCGCAGGCCCGCGGGGCCGGCGGCGACGACCTCACCCTCGGCGACCGTCCCGGCGCCGTCCCCCACGTGCACCCGCTCGCCGGGCTGCAGGCGCAGCACGTCGACCGCGTGCCGGCCCTCCTGCCCGGCGACGAGCAGCTCCTCGTCGTCGGGCAGCGGGTCGAGCAGGAACAGCGGGGCGCCGTCGAGCTCGGGGGCCTCGGTCACCGGTCAGCGCCCGTGGAACGCGTCGCGGACCCGGGAGAAGAGGCCGCCCTGCGCCTCGCGGTCGCCGCCGGGCTGGTCCTCGCCCCGCAACGCGGCGAGCTCGCGCAGCAGCTTCTCCTGCTCGCCGTCGAGCCGCGTCGGCGTCTGCACCTCGACGTGCACCAGCAGGTCGCCGCGCCCGGTCGCCCGCAGCCGCGGCGCCCCGTGCGCGCGCAGGGTGAGCACGCTGCCCGACTGGGTGCCCGGGCGGATGTCCAGCTCCTCCTCGCCGTCGAGCGTCTTGAGGTTCAGCGTGGTGCCCAGCGCCGCCGCCGTCATCGGGAGGGTCACCCGGCAGTGCAGGTCCTCGCCGTCGCGGGTGAACACCTCGTGCGGGCGCTCGTGCACCTCGACGTAGAGGTCGCCGGCCGGCCCGCCGCCGGGGCCGACCTCGCCCTGGCCGGTGAGCCGGATGCGCATCCCGTCCTCCACGCCGGCCGGCACCTTCACCGACAGGGTGCGGCGGGCCCGCACCCGGCCGTCGCCGCCGCACTTCGGGCAGGGCTGCGGGATGACCTGGCCGGTGCCCGAGCAGGTCGGGCAGGTGCGGCTGGAGACCACCTGGCCGAGGAAGCCGCGCTGCACGCTCTGCACCTCGCCGCGCCCGGAGCAGGTGCCGCAGGTCGCCGGGTGGGTGCCGGGCGCGGTGCCGGCGCCGGTGCAGGCGTCGCAGAGGACGGCGGTGTCGACGGTGATGTCCTTGGTGGTGCCGAAGACGCTCTCGTCGAGCTCCAGCTCCACCGGGATGAGCGCGTCGCGGCCGGCCCGCGTGCGGCTGCGCGGCCCGCGGGTGGCCGCACCGCCGAAGAAGGCGTCCATGATGTCGCCCAGGCCGCCGAACCCGGCGCCGCCGAACCCGCCGGCACCTCCCGACCCCGCGTCGAAGGGGTCCCCGCCGAGGTCCACGATCCGGCGCTTCTCCGGGTCGGTCAGCGCCTCGTAGGCGCGGGTGACCTCCTGGAAGCGCTCCTTGGCCTCCGGGTCGGGGTTGACGTCCGGGTGCAGGTCGCGGGCCAGCCGCCGGTAGGCGCGCTTGATGTCCTGGTCGGTCGCGCCCTGGGCGAGGCCCAGCACGCCGTAGTAGTCGGTCGCCATCGAAAGAGTCTCGTCCTCAGCTCTCGGCCAGCAGGTGGCCGACGTAGCGGGCCACGGCTCGCACCGCGGCCATGTTCCCTGGGTAGTCCATGCGCGTCGGCCCGACGACCCCGAGGCCACCGAGCGCGCGGTCGCCCGAGCCGTACCCGACGGTGACCAGCGAGGCCCCCGTCAGCGCCTCGTGCGCGTTCTCCTCGCCGATGCGCACCAGCACGGTGCCGGCGTCGACCTCGCTCATCAGGCGCAGGACGACGACCTGCTCCTCGAGCGCCTCCAGCAGCGGTCGCAGCGTCCCGGAGAAGTCGGTGCCCGCTCCGCGGGCGAGGTTCGCCGTCCCGCCGATGACCAGCCGGTCCTCGCTGGGCTCGACGAGGGTCTCGACGAGGGTGGCGCTGACGGCGGCGACGAGCCCCCGCAGGTGCGGCGGCGCGGTCTCCAGCAGGCCCGGCACCTTGTCACCGGCCTCGCCGAGCTTCACCCCGGCGAACGCCGAGTTCAGCAGCGCCCGCAGCTCGGGGACGGCGGCGGCGTCGACGTCGGGCGGGCAGTCGACGACGCGCTGCTCGACCCGGCCGGTGTCGGTGATCAGGACCAAGAGCAACCGGCCGACCGCCACCTGCACCACCTCGAGGTGCCGGACGGCGCTGCGCGACAACGTCGGGTACTGGACGACCGCCACCTGCCGGGTCAGCTGCGCGAGCAGCCGCACGGTGCGGCCGAGCACGTCGTGCAGGTCGACGGCGCCGTCGAGGAAGCGCTCGATCGCCCGGCGCTCCGCGGACGACAGCGGCTTCACCGCCGAGAGCCGGTCGACGAAGAGCCGGTAGCCCTTGTCGGTGGGCACCCGGCCGGCGCTGGTGTGCGGCTGGGTGATGTACCCCTGCTCCTCCAGCACCGCCATGTCGTTGCGGATGGTCGCCGGGGAGACCCCGAGGTCGTGCCGCTCGGCGAGGGCCTTGCTGCCCACCGGGTCGTTGGTGGAGACGAAGTCCTGGACGATGGCCCGGAGGACCTCCAGGCGGCGTTCGTCGTGCGCCACGGTGACACCTCCCCGTACCGGTCGACGTGCCGTGCCGCACCCCCGGGGCGCGAGGCCGCCGCCGGCCCCGGGCGTGCCCGGTCTGGCACTCGCACGGACAGAGTGCCAGGCCAGCATACGCCTCGGACGCCGTCCGCCTCAGGCGCTCGCGGGCCCGCGGCGAGCGCCGGGAGGGACCGGCCGGATCGGGGCGCGGCGTCGTCCCGGCGGCTAGGGTGGGACCGGTCGGTGCCCCTGGCCGGGGGCGGAGAGCGGGAGGTCGGTCCCCTGATCTTCAAAGGCGTGCGCAACGGGCGCCCCTACCCCGACCACGGGCTCTCCGCGCGCGACTGGGCGATGATCCCCCCGCGCCAGGTCCGGCTGGACACGCTCACCACCACCAAGCGCGAACTGGCCCTCGACGCGCTGCTCGCCGACGACTCGACCTTCTACGGCGACCTCTTCCCGCACGCGGTCCAGTGGCACGGGGAGCTCTACCTGGAGGACGGGCTGCACCGGGCGCTGCGGGCGGCGCTGCAGCAGCGCAACGTCATCCACGTGCGGGTGCTCGACCTCGACGCGCTCCCCCCGGTGCGGGCACCCGAGGGGCCGAGCACCGCCTCCCTGCCCGCGCAGCCCCCGGTCCCCGGCCCGCGCGGCCGCTGACGGCTACAGCCAGCCCTTCTCCTCCGCGACGCGGGCCGCCTCCACCCGGGTGCGGGCGCCGGTCTTGCCGATCGCGGAGGAGAGGTAGTTGCGCACGGTCCCCTCGGACAGGAAGAGCCGGCCGGCGATGTCGGCCACGGTCGCGCCGTCGGCCGCGGCCCGCAGCACGTCCGCCTCCCGCGCCGACAGCGGCGTCGCCCCGATCGCCAGCGCCGCGGCGGCCAGGTCGCGGTCGATGACCCGCTCCCCGGCCATGACGGCCCGGATGCCCTGGGCGAGCTCGCTCACCGGCGCGTCCTTGACCAGAAACCCGGCGGCGCCGACCTCCATGGCCCGCCGCAGGAAACCCGGCCGCCCGAACGTGGTGAGGATGACGGCGCGGCACCCCGGCAGCGCGGTGGCCAGCTCCCGGGCCGCGGTCAGGCCGTCGGCACCGGGCATCTCGATGTCCAGCAGCGCCACGTCGGGACGGTGCTCGACGGCGGCCGCCACCACGGCGTCGCCCCGCCCCACCTCGGCCACCACCTCGATGTCGTCCTCCAGCTCCAGCAGCGCCCGGAGCGCCCCGCGGACCATCGTCTGGTCCTCGGCGATGAGCACCCGGATCACGACGCCGCCACCGGCGAGGCCGCGACCGGGCTGGTCAGCGGCACCGACGCGGTGAGCCGGAAGCCGGCACCCTCCCCCGGGCCGTGGTCCAGCCGGCCCCCCACGGCGGCGACGCGCTCGGCGAGCCCGGACAGCCCGGCGCCGGCCGGGGCCTCCCCGCCGCGGCCGTCGTCGGCGACGGTCAGCTCGGCGGCGTCCTCCGCGGTCCGCAGGGTCACCGTCACCGACCGGGCCCCGCTGTGCCGCAGCACGTTCGTCGTCGCCTCGCGCACCACCCAGCCGAGCACGGCGTCCACGGGGCCGGGCAGCGGCCGCCCCGGCGCCGGGGCCCGGAGCGCGATGCCGGCCGCCGACAGCGCGGAGCGCGCCTCGGCCAGCGCCTGGGCGAGGTTCACCTGGCGGTAGCCGCTCACGGCGTCGCGCACCTCGGCGAGCGCCCGCCGCGCCGCCGCCTCGACGTCGGCCATCTCCTGGCGGGCGCGCGCCGGGTCGCGCTCGGCCAGCCGCCCGGCCAGCTCGCTCTTGAGCGCGATCAGGGACAGGCTGTGCCCGAGCAGGTCGTGCAGGTCGCGGGCGAACCGCAGCCGCTCCTCGGCGACGGCGTTGCGGGCCAGCTCCTCGCGGGCCTCCACCAGCTCGCCGTTCACCGAGATCAGCTGCCGCATCCCGCGGAGCGCGAACGCGGTGAGCAGGCACATCACCGGCAGGATGAAGACCTCACCCAGGACGCCGTGGGCGGCCAGCACCCCGGCGCAGACGCCGCCGGCGCCCAGGACCGCCGGCCAGACCCACCGCTGGGGCAGCCCGACCGAGGCCGCGGCGGAGACGTAGATCAGCAGCCCCGCCCAGGCGGGACCCAGCCAGACGGCCAGCCCGACGCCGAGGACGGCGACGACCGCCAGCGGCACGCGGGGCCAGTCGCGGCGCTCGCCGAAGGCGCCCTCGAAGATGCCCAGGTAGACGACGGTGAAGGCGACCAGGCCCCCGGCCGCCACCAGCTGGACCGGCAGCGGCCGGGGCGTGCTGAGCAGGTCGGCGACCGGGAAGACCTGGAACAGCAGCCAGGGCACGGCCCAACCCAGGCGCTGCCAGCGGTTCGGAGGGCCCACGACGCGCACGGTAGCCGGGCTCAGCCCGCGACCGCGTGCAGCGGCCGCTTCCGCGCGACGGAGACCGCCACGAACCCGAAGGCGGCCGTGAAGCCGGCCATCGCCAGGACCGCCCCGGCCGCCGGCCAGCCCCCGGTGGCCACGCCGCGGCCGAGCTCGGCGTACCAGTAGGAGGGCAGCGTGTAGGCCAGCCCGCGCATCGCCTCGGGCAGCATCTCCACCGGCCACCACAGCCCGCCGAGGGCCGCCAGCACGACGCCCAGGATGCCGATCGCCCCCCCGGCGGCCTTCTCGTCCAGCGCCAGCCCGACCAGCAGCCCCAGCGCCACGAAGGCCGCGGACCCGGCCCACAGGACCGCCAGCAGCGCCAGCCAGGTTTCGGCGGGCAGCTGCACCCCGTTGACGACCCGCCCGACGAACGCGACCACCAGCAGGCTCGGCAGGGCCAGCAGCACGCCGACGACGACGTCGACGGCGAACACCTGCGTCTGCGGCACCGGCGTGACCCGGAGCTGGCGCAGCCAGCCGGAGGCGCGGTCGAACGAGATGCGGATGGTCGCGCCCAGGGAGGCCCCGATGGCCCCGTAGGCCATCATCGAGACCATGATCGACGCCGAGATCTCCTGACGCTCGGCCATCCCCGGCATCTGCCCGCCGATGATCCTGGTCAGGAAGATCGTGAACAGCGCCGGCAGCAGCACGGTGAAGAAGACGAACTGCTTGTTGCGCGCCACCCGGCGCAGCTGGAAGGCGAGGAGCGGGTTCACCGGGTCGCTCCGATCGAGGTCTGCCGGCGGGCGGGGAGCAGGGAGAGGACGGCGTCCTCGAGGGAGGCGCCGCGCACCTCGAGGTCGGGCAGCCCGCCGTCGGCGAGCAGGGTGCGCAGGGTGGCGTCGGCGTCCGTGGTCGCCAGCCGGACGGTGCTGCCCTGCCAGGTCACCGCGCTGACCCCGGGGACGTCGTCGAACCGCCGCGCGGGGGCGGCGGTGAAGGAGACCGTGCGCCCGCCGGCGCCGGCCTTGATCTCGGCCGCCGTGCCGTCGGCGACGACGCGGCCACCGGCCACGACCACCACCCGGTCGGCGACGGCGTCGGCCTCGTCGAGGTGGTGGGTGGCGAAGACGACGGTGTGCCCGCGCCCGGCCAGGCCGCGCATCGTGGTCCAGAAGGCACGGCGGGCCTCGACGTCCATGGCCGAGGTCGGCTCGTCCAGGAGCAGCAGCGGCGGAGCGCCGACGAGCGCCAGAGCCAGCAGCACGCGCTGGCGCTGCCCGCCGGAGAGCGCCTCCACCGGCCGGTCGAGCAGGCCGTCGATGCCGGCGGTCGCGACCAGGTCCCCGAGCGGCCAGGTGCCCTCCCCCGCCGCCCGCCCGAAGCTCCGCCGCACCAGGTGCAGCACCTCGCCGACGCGGGTCTCGGTGGGCAGGCCGCCGTGCTGCAGCATCGCCCCGATGCTCCCGGCCCGGACGGCGTCGCGCGGGGTGCGGCCGAGCACCCGCACCTCGCCGGCCGCGGGGTCGAGCAGGCCGAGGACGGCGTTCACCGTGGTGGACTTGCCGGCCCCGTTGGGCCCGAGCAGGGCGACGGTCTGACCGCGCGGGATGGTCAGGTCGAGGGAGTCGACGGCGACCGCGTCGCCGTAGCGGACGGTGAGCCCGCGGATGTCGAGGGCGGGTGCGGGAGGCATGCGCCGAGCCTGCTCCGCGGGCCGCCTGCCGGAGTAGTGCCGGACGTCGCCGGCCGCGTCTGACATCCGTCAGACGCGGCCGGCGACAGGCTCAGGTGACGAGGCTCAGGCGGCGGGGGTGCAGGCGACGCA
This sequence comes from Blastococcus sp. KM273129, assembly GCF_021698995.1. Taxonomy (NCBI): domain Bacteria; kingdom Bacillati; phylum Actinomycetota; class Actinomycetes; order Geodermatophilales; family Geodermatophilaceae; genus Blastococcus; species Blastococcus sp. KM273129. Next base: position 10,533 of record NZ_SSXB01000036.1, read on the forward strand.
GGTGCGCGCGAACGGGCGCAGCTCCAGCCGCTCCTCCGGGATCGCGGTGCCGCAGCCGGTGCAGCGGCCGTAGCTGCCGTCCTCGATGCGGGCCAGCGCGGCGTCGATCTCCTCGATGGTGCGCTGCAGGTCGGCGCTGCGGCGCTGGGCGACCGGGTCGGGCACCGAGGTGGCGCACTCGGCGAGCGCCTCCTCGCGCTGCTGGACGGCCTCGGCGCGCTGCTCCTCCAGGAGGAGGCGGAAGCGGTCGGCCGGGGCGGCGGTCGGGTCGTCGATGCTGGCGGACATGCGTGCATCTCCTTCGGGGGAACGCTGGAGGACGCGGTCACCGGGTCGGTGGCGCGTCGGGGACGGGCGGTCGTGACCCGGCGGGCGGGTCAGGAGCGGCGCGGCGGGGCGCGGTCCTGGCTGCGGCGGAGGACGTCGAGGCCCCGGAGGCCGCGGGCGCGGCGGTTCATCGCGAGGGCGAGCCGCGCACCGCCGGACAGGGTGAAGGGCGGGTGCACGGAGGGGTGCGCTGCTGGTGCGGACACCGACGCCCCCCTCCGTGCCACCCGGCCTCGTTGCCGGAACGGGCACCATAACCGACGATCGCGTCTCGCATCGCACCCTTTCGGGTGATCGGTTCCGCAGCCGCTCCCCGGGAACCCTCGATCGGCCCCGTCCCCGTGGCTCGTCCCGGGCTCGCGCGGGATGAGGGGACGGGGTCCTCCCTCAATCGGTGAGGTCGCGGACGACCGCGTCGGCGAGCAGCCGGCCGCGGTCGGTCAGCACGGCGCGCCCCGCGGCGTGGGCACCGGGCTCGAGCAGCCCGCCGGCGACGGCCGCCGCGGCCCGGGTCCGCCCGGAGGCGGTGAGGGCGCTCAGCGGCAGCCCGTCGCGCAGGCGCAGCCCGAGCATCACCGCCTCGAGGGCCCGGTCGGCGTCGTCGAGCACCTCGGCGTCCTGCGCCGGGCTCTCGCCGCGGGCCAGCCGGTCGGCGTAGGCCGCGGGGTGCTTGACGTTCCACCAGCGCACACCACCGACGTGGCTGTGCGCGCCCGGCCCGACCCCCCACCAGTTCGCGTTGGCCCAGTACAGCTCGTTGTGCCGGCAGCGCGCTGCCGCGGAGGTGGCCCAGTTGGACACCTCGTACCACTCGAAGCCGGCGCGGCGCAGGGTCGCGTCGGCCTGCTCGTACCGGTCGGCGAGCACGTCGTCGTCGGGCATGGGCAGCTCCCCGCGCTTCACCCGGCGGGCGAGCTTGGTGCCCTCCTCCACGATGAGGGCGTAGGCGCTGACGTGGTCGACCGGCGAGGCCAGGACGGCGGCGAGCGAGGCCGCCCAGTCGGCGTCGGTCTCCCCCGGCGTGCCGTAGATCAGGTCGAGGTTGACGTGCTCGAAGCCGGCCGCGCGGGCCTCGTGCGCCGCCTCGACCGCGCGGCCGGGGGTGTGCCGCCGGTCCAGGGCGGCGAGCACGTGCGCTGCGGCCGACTGCATGCCGAGGCTCACGCGGGTGAAACCGGCCTCGCGCAGCCGGGCCAGCGACGCCGGGGACACCGTCTCGGGGTTGGCCTCGGTGGTCACCTCGACGTCGTCGGCGACGGGGAAGAGCGCCCGGACGGCGGCGAGCACCGCGGCGAGGTCGTCCGCGGGCAGCAGCGTGGGCGTGCCCCCGCCGACGAACACGGTCGACACCGTCGGGAGGTCCGGGCCGAGGGTGCGGGCGGCGCGCTGCAGCTCGGCGATCGCGGTGCCGGCGTACTGGCTGCGGTTGGCGCCCGGCCCGAGCTCCTCGGAGGTGTAGGTGTTGAAGTCGCAGTAGCCGCAGCGGGTCGCGCAGAAGGGGACGTGCACGTAGAGGCCGAACGGCGTGGTCGCGAGCCCCTCGCGGGCGCCGGCGGGGAGCCGGTCGGGGCCGGGCGAACCGGGGAGCGGGCCGGCGTCGTCGATCAGCGGCAGGACGGTGTTCATCTGCTCCCAGTGTGCCGCGCCGGCCCGCGGGGGCGGCAGGATGCCGGGCGTGACCTCCGACCGAGTGCTGCAGGTGTCCCTCTCGCGCGGCGTCGCCACCCTGACGCTGGACTCCCCCGCCAACCGCAACGCGCTCTCCCGCGCGATGCGGGCGCAGCTGCGGGAGGCGCTGGCCGACGCGCTGGCCGACGACGCGGTGCGGGTGGTCGTCCTCGACCACACCGGCCGGGTCTTCTGCTCGGGGATGGACCTCTCCGAGGCCGCCGGCGGCCCGTCGGAGAGCCAGGGGGTGCGGGAGTTCCCGGAGCTGCTGGAGCTGCTGTGGTCGGCGCCCAAGCCCGTCGTCGCGGTGGTGCGCGGCCCGGCCCGCGCCGGCGGGGTCGGGTTGCTGGCCGCCTGCGACGTCGTCGTCGCGGCGTCCTCGGCCACCTTCGGTTTCTCCGAGGTGCGCCTGGGCCTGGTGCCGGCGGTGATCTCCGCCGTCGTCCTGCCGCGGATGACGACGCACGTGGCGCACCGGCTGATGCTCAGCGGGGAGGTCTTCGACGCCGCGACCGCCGCCGCCGGCGGGCTGGTCGACCTGGTGGCCGACGACGACGACCTCGACGTGGTGCTCGCCGGGCAGCTCACCGCCCTGACCGCCGGCGCCCCGGCCGCCCTCGCCGAGACCAAGCGGCTGCTGCGGGCGCGCCAGCCGGGGCTCTCCTTCGAGCCGCTGCTCGACCTCTCGGCGCGCTTCTTCGCCGGCGAGGAGGGCCAGGAGGGGATCGCGGCGTTCCGCGAGAAGCGCCCCGCCCGCTGGGTGCCGGCCGCGGACGACCCGATCCCGGGCCGGTAGGGCTCTGCCCTCCCCGGGTGGGCACAGCACGACTGCAGGCAGGTCGCACACCGGTGGGTTCGGCAGGAGCGGGCCGGCCCCCGCAGCGCTCGTGCCCTGCCCAGGGTGGCGGGCAGGGCACGAGGTCGCCGGGCGCGGGACCGTCAGAGGACGTAGGTCGCGATCATCTGGCCGAGCCGCCGGATGTCGGCGTCGCCCTTGAACTCCAGGCGCACCTTGCCGAGACCGCTGAACCAGAGGTCCAGTTCGGCATCGAGGTCGAACGTGCCGGCCGTCTCGATCGAGAAGGCCTGCACCTTGCTGTAGGGCAGCGAGGTGAAGTCACGCTTCTTGCCGGTCATCCCCTGCACGTTGACGGCGATGAGCCGCTTGTCGGTGAAGACCACGAAGTCACGGACGGCCTTGAAGCAGGCCACGATCTGCTCACCGTGGATGAGCAGCGGCGCCACAGCCGGGCCGATGTCCTGGGGGTTGGCGACGTTGAGCTTGAAGACGGAACCGTTGGAGAAGTCGATCACCGGGGCACGGTAGGCCGCCGTGGGGCGCGGGTCCGGGTCACACGCCGGTCGGTGCCGGTGCTGGTGGAGGCGGTTCACGCAGCGGGCCGAGGCCTCCGTCCCCGGACGCTCCGCCTCTGAGTTCCCTGGCACCCAGAGGCAGAGCCCGGCCGAGGTGCACCTACCGGAGGCGGCGGGTGTTGTCGGGCAGCCGCTGGGTGACGCCCCGGCCGTCCAGCCACTCCATGAGCGGGACGGCGACCCGGCGGCTGGTGCCCCACGCCTGGCGGGCCTGGCTGAGCGTGAACGGCTGCGGCACCGCCGCCAGCCGCTCCCGCGCCACCGCCTCGACACCGGGCGCCAGGTAGACGCCCTCGCCCACGCGCACCAGCTGCCCGCTGCGCACCGCGGCGGCGAGCTCCCGGCTGCCCAGCCCGGCAGCCACCAGCTCCGGGGCCTCCGGCGCCGCGAAGGGGTCGGCGGTGAGCCGCGCGCGGACGGCGTCGACCGCCCGCTGCACCTCCGCCGGCAGCTCGGCCGCACCGTCGACGACCCGGCCCTCGCGCAGCACCAGCGGTTCGCGGACGAGCGCCGGCACCAGCTCCGCGTCGGGCACGTCCAGCGCCCGCCGCACCACCTCGGCCGGCGGCCCGGGCTCCAGCGGCCGGAGGCGCCGGTAGCGCGTCACGATCTCGGGCACCCGGGCGGCCAGCTCGTCGGCGAGCCCGGCGGCCAGCAACCACGGCCCGTGCCGCGTCGCCCCGGCCGGGACCGGCCAGCCCATCGCGGCGAAGTCGGCGGCGCGCACGATGCGGCGTCGGGCCAGGGCGGCGGAGGCGCCGTCCGCCCCGTCCGGCTGGGCGACGAGCTCGGCGGCCCGCCGGCGCGCGGCACCCCGGCGCCGCAGCTCGGGCGGGTCGACGTCGCGCACGTCGGCGCCGAGCACCCGCCGGGCCCCCGGGTCGCGCAGCAGCAGCCGGTCACCGATCCGCAGCGGCAGCGGCGAGGCCAGGCGCAGGCGCACCGCCGCGCCGTCGAGCGGGCGCAGCCGGGCACCCACGGTGGCCGAGCCGACGTGCACGACCGGGCCGGCGGGCAGCCGGTCGTCGGGCACCGCCGTCAGGGTCACGTCGACGACGTCGGTCAGCCGGAAGGCCCCGGGCGTGAGCAGCGCGTCGCCCCGGGCCAGCTCCTCGACGGCGACGCCGCGCAGGTTGAGCGCCACCCGCGCGGTGGCCTCGGCCCGCTCCACCGGCTCACCGAGGGACTGCACACCGCGCACGGTCACCTCGCGGCCGCCCAGGACGAACCGGTCGCCGGCCGCGACGGCGCCGGCGGCGAGCGTGCCGGTGACCACGGTGCCGGCGCCCTTGATGGTGAAGGCGCGGTCGATCCACAGCCGCACGGGCCCGCCCGGGTCCGGAGCGGGCAGCCCGCCGAGCAGGTGCTCCAGCGCCGCGGTCAGCTCGGGCACGCCCTGCCCGGTCACCGCGCTGACCGCGATGCCGGTCACCTCACCCATCGACGTCGCGGCGAGCCGCTCGCGCACGTCGGCGAGCACCGGTGCCGGGTCGGCGAGGTCCGTCTTGGTGACGGCGAGCACCGCGTGCCGCACCCCCAGCGCGTCCAGGACGCCCACGTGCTCGGCGGTCTGCGCCGACCAGCCGTCGTCGGCCGCGACGACCACCAGCGCGGCCGGCACCGAGCCGACGCCGGCGAGCATGTTGCCGACGAAGCGCTCGTGCCCGGGGACGTCGACCACCGCGAGCCGGCGCCCCGAGGGCAGCGTGGTCCACGCGAAGCCCAGGTCGATGGTGAGCCCGCGGCGGCGCTCCTCGGCCCACCGGTCGGGCTCCATGCCGGTGAGCGCCCGCACGAGCGCGGACTTGCCGTGGTCGACGTGGCCGGCCGTCGCGATCACGTCCACCGGCGCGCCACCTCCAGCACGGCGTCGGCGAGGGAGTCGTCGGCGTCCGGCGGGACGCTGCGCAGGTTCAGCAGCGTGCGGCCGTCCTCGACGTAGCCGACGACCGGGGTCCCGCCCAGCCGCAGCGGCTCGGCGAACTCCGGCGGCAGCGAGACGGCGGCGCCGGGCAGCGGGTGCTCGGGCGCCCCTCCCCCGCCCACGCGCGAGTCGGCGTCCACCGCGGCGGCCGCCACGCCGGCGGCGACGAGCCGGGCGGCCAGCGCACGCGCCCGCTCCCGCAGGCCGGCGACGTCGGCCGCGAGCATCCGCTGCACCGGCGGCAGCGGCCCGCGCAGCGTCGCCTCCAGCGCGGCCAGCGTCGTCTTGTCCACCCGGAAGGCCCGGTAGAGCGGGTGGCGGCGCAGCCGCTGCACGAGCTCCGCCCGGCCGAGCACGAGCCCCGCCTGGGGGCCGCCGAGGAGCTTGTCGCCGCTGGCCAGCACGAGGTCCGCGCCCGCGGCGAGCGTCGTCTGCAGGTCGGGCTCGTCGGGGAGCACCGGGTGCGGCCGGAGCAGGCCGGAGCCCACGTCGGCGACCAGCGGCACGCCGGTGCCCCGCAGCGCCGGCGCGAGCTCGCCGACCTCGACCGCCCGCGTGAACCCGCGCACGACGAAGTTCGACGGGTGCACCTTGAGGACCGCGCCGGTGGCCGGGCCCAGCGCGTCGCGGTAGTCGGCGAGCGCGACCCGGTTGGTGGTGCCGACCTCGCGCAGCCGGGCGCCGGTGCTCTCGAGCAGCTCGGGGATGCGGAAGCCGTCGCCGATCTCCACCAGCTCCCCCCGGGCGAGCACCAGCTCGCGACCCTGCCCCAGCGCGGTGGCCACCAGTGCGAGCGCGGCGGCGCAGTTGTTCACCACCAGCGCGGCCTCTGCCGCGGGGACCGCCTCCAGCAGGGCCGCGATCGCCGCCTCCCCCCGCGGGCCGCGGCGGCCGGTGCGCAGGTCCAGCTCGACGTCGGTGGTGCCGCTCGCCGCCAGCACCGCCTCGACCGCGGCCGCCGAGAGCGGCGCGCGGCCGAGGTTCGTGTGCACGACCACGCCGGTCGCGTTGAGCACGGGGCGCAGGCTGCCGGCCACGGGCGGGAGGTCGGCGAGGACGGCGTCGACGGCGTCCTCGGGTGCGAGCTCGCCCACCCGGATCCGCTGCTGGACACGCTGCACGGCAGCCTTGACCAGGACGCGTCCCAGCCGCTCGCCGGCCCCGGCCAGCCGGGGGTCGGCGAGGAGCGTGTCGGTCCGGGGCACCTGGCGGCGCTGGTCGGTCGTCATCGCCCCGCAGCGTAGGTGCGGGGCGGGGGCTGGCGGAGGCGGACGGGAATCGAACCCGCCTGGCCGAGATGCTCGGCCACGTCGGCTTTAGAGGCCGCGGGGGCCACCAGACACCCTGACGCCTCCGCGGGTGAGCCTACGGGGTGGAACTGTCGGAGGTCGCTGCCACCATCCGCGGCGTGAACCGCACCGAGCACCGCACCCCCGCCACGCTGCCGCCGGTCGCCCTCACGCCCGAGGAGGCGGCCGCCGTCGCCGCCGCGCTGGCCGCCCACCCCGAGGGCCCGTACGCGGCCGCCGGCCGGACCGCGCTGGAGAAGGTGCTGGGGGCGCTGGAGCCGGATCCGGCCCAGCGGGCGCGGCTGCTGGCGAGCAGCCGGCGCCTGGCCGCCGAGGCGGCGCTCGACGCCGAGGTGCGCCGCCGCGTGGAGCAGGGGCTCGGCGAGCAGCGGGTCCTGGTGCTCGGGTACCGCGATCGCGAGGGCCGCTCGTCGGAGCGGGCCGTGGAGCCGCAGCTGCTGGTCCGCGCCGGCGCGCACGAGTTCCTCCTGGCCTGGTGCCGGGAGCGCCACGAGCTGCGCTGGTTCCGGGCCGACCGGATCGGCGCCGCCGAGGTCACCGGGGAGCCGGCGCCGCGGCGCGACCTGACCGGTGTGGCGGCCCCGCCCTCGGCCGGGCACCCCGCCGGGCGGAAGCTGCCCCGGGCGGCACCTCCCCCGCTGCCCGGGCCACCCCGGCTCCGGGTGCTCCGCGGTGGCCGGGCCTAGATTCGGGTCCGTGACCACCGCACCCGCGCGCATCCGGCTCACCCAGTACGCCCACGGCGGGGGGTGCGCCTGCAAGATCCCGCCCGGCGAGCTCGAGGCGGTCGTGGCCGGGTTGACCGCGCAGGGGCCGGCCGACCCGGCCGCCGAGCTGGTCGTGGGGCTGGACGACGGCGACGACGCGGCGGTGGTCCGCATCGCCGGCGGGCAGGGCCTCGTGCTCACCACCGATTTCTTCACCCCGGTCGTCGACGACGCGTACACCTTCGGCCGGATCGCCGCGGCGAACGCGCTGTCCGACGTCTACGCGATGGGCGGCACCCCGGTGGTCGCCGTGAACCTGCTCGGCTGGCCCCGCGACCTGCTGCCCGCCGAGCTCGCCGCCGAGGTGCTGCGCGGTGGCCTCGAGGTGGCCCAGGAGGCCGGCTGCCACGTGGGCGGCGGGCACTCCATCGACGACCCCGAGCCCAAGTACGGCATGGCGGTCACCGGCGTGGTCGACGTCGACCGGCTGATCACCAACTCAGGGGCCAGGGCCGGCACACCGCTCACCCTGACCAAGCCCCTCGGGGTGGGGGTGCTCAACAGCCGCATGAAGGCCACCGGCGAGGTGTCGGAGGAGGCCGTCGCCGCGATGACCGCGCTCAACCGGGAGGCGGGGCGGGCCGCGGTCGCCGCCGGGATCCGCGCGGGCACCGACGTCACCGGCTTCGGCCTGCTCGGCCACCTCTACAAGATGGCGCGGGCCAGCGGGGTCACCGCCGTCGTCGACGCCGCTGCCGTCCCGTACCTGACCGGTGCGCGGGAGGCGCTGGCCGCGGGCTTCGTCTCCGGGGGCACGCGCCGCAACCTCGACTGGGTGCGCCCGCACGTCGACCTCGCCGCGGTGGACGAGGACGAGGCGCTGCTGCTGGCCGACGCGCAGACCTCCGGCGGGCTGCTGCTGGGCGGCGAGGTACCGGGCGCCCCGGTCATCGGCGAGTTCGTGCCGCGCGGGGAGCACGTCGTCGTCGTCCGCTGACAGCCCCGGGAGCATCGCAGCGGGCAACGAGCGGCCCTGTGGTCCGTCGTCGGGGCGCAGAGGGGACCGGAACTCGCCCGCTGGGGCAGCCGCGGCGAGTCCCGCGCGACGCGCCGCCGCCGGTGGGCCGGGCGCGCCGGCGGGCCTGGCACGACGGGGCCGCCGCTGCCACGCTCCCGCGCACGACGGGCGCCGAGAAGCCGGGCCCGGCATGCGAGGAGGACCGGGATGAGGGCGTCGAGGTCGCGTCGGGGGCTGGGCGTTCTGCTGCTGGCGGCCGCGGCGGGGCTGATGACGCCGGGACCGGCCGCGGCCGGGACCGAGGAGCGGATCGGCTTCGCCAGCAGCGGGCTCGACGGCACCGACCCCCGCAACGGTCGCACCCTGCACGCCGTCCTGGAGGTCTTCGACCCGCCGGCCGAACCGGCGTTCGGGGTCACCGACTTCTTCGTGGGCGGCCCGCTGCCCGGCGGCGGTGGCGAGGGCGTCCTCTACGAGTGCACCACCGAGGCCCGGGTGCGGGCCCGGCTCGACGGGCTGCGCTCCGCGGGCGCGGGCGGAGTCCTGCCCCTCATCTGCTCCTCCCCCGTCGGCCTGCCCGACCGGGAGGGCTACGCGGTCGTGGGCATGGCCTGGCACGGGACCGGGCCGGTGACGCGGCACGTCTTCGACCGGGGCGAGTGCACCGAGCACCTCGACGTCCGCGCCGCCCGGGTCGCCGGTGGGGTCCGCCTGGTGGTGCCCGACGTCGCGGTGGGCCGGCTGGTCAACGTCGACCCCGCGGAGAGCGAACTGCGCCAGCAACGGGTGGTCTGCGGCTGACGCAGCCGGCCGGGTGTCCGTGTCGCCCTCGGCTCGGGCATGTCATAGCGTCCCGATCATGCTGGCTGCCTTCGTCTCCACCCCTGCCCCGAAGGATCCGCTCTCCGTGCTGGAGATCGGGGAGCGCCCCGAGCCCGAGGCGCCCGACGGCTGGACGACGATCCAGGTCAAGGCGGTGTCGCTCAACCACCACGACCTGTTCAGCCTCCAGGGCATCGGGCTGCCCGCCGAGCGGATGCCGATGATCCTCGGCACCGACGCCGCGGGGATCGACGAGGACGGCAACGAGGTCGTCGTCCACGGCGTCATCTCCACGCCCGACTGGATGGGCGACGAGACCCTCGACCCGAAGCGGTCGCTGCTGTCGGAGGTGCACCAGGGCTCGATGGCGGAGAAGGTCGCCGTCCCCCGGCGCAACCTGCTGCCCAAGCCGGCCGAGCTCTCCTTCGCCGAGGCCGCCTGCCTGCCCACCGCCTGGCTGACCGCCTACCGGATGCTGTTCGTGAAGTCCGGGCTGCGGCCGGGGCAGACCGTCCTGGTGCAGGGCGCCAGCGGCGGGGTGGCGACGGCGCTCATCGTGCTCGGCCGCGCCGCCGGCTACCGCATCTGGGTCACCGGCCGCAGCGAGGAGAAGCGGGCCGCGGCGCTGGCGCTCGGCGCCGAGCAGGCCTTCGAGAGCGGCGCGCGGCTGCCCGAGCGGGTCGACGGCGTGATGGAGACCGTCGGCGAGGCGACCTGGGGCCACAGCATCAAGTCGCTCAAGCCCGGCGGCGTGCTCGTCACCTCCGGCGCCACCACCGGCTTCAACCCCGGGGCGGAGCTCAACCGGGTCTTCTTCACCCAGCTGTCGGTCATCGGCTCCACGATGGGGACGAAGTCCGAGCTCGAGGCACTGATCCGGATGTGCGCCGTCACCGGCGTCCGCCCGCAGATCGACGTCGAGCTGCCGCTGGCCGACGCCCGGGAGGGCTTCGCGCGGATGCTCGAGGGCCGCACCAACGGGAAGATCGTCTTCACCCTCTGAGGCGGGCGGCGGTGTGCGCGGGCGCGCAGTTCCCAGCGGGGAACCGCGCGCCGGCGCCCACCGTCAGTGCACGATCTTGAGGCCGACGACGCAGCCGACGATGCCGGCCAGCAGCAGCACCCGCACCAGTGACACCGGCTCCACGCCGGTGACCATCGCGTAGGCGACGGTCAGCACCGCGCCGATGCCCACCCACACCGCGTAGGCGGTGCCCAGCGGCAGCTCGCGCATGGCGAAGGCGAGCCCGCCCATGCTCGCGACCAGGGCGACACCGAAGACCACCGAGGGCACCAGCCGGGTGAACCCGTGGGACCGGTCGAGCGCCGCCGCCCACACCGCCTCCAGCACCCCGGACAGCACCAGCACCAACCACGACATCGCGGGCCCCTCTGGCGCCGTCTTGTCGCACACCGGGTACGGCACCGCTCGTCCGGGAGCCGGGAAGGCGGCTCCCCTCCACCATCGCACGTGTCAATTGCGGTTGACATCGGGGCCGCGCGCACCTTGGGTCGACAGCCGTGGCGGACGCGGCGCAGGTGGCCACGGCGGCCGGCAGCGAGGACCCGGCGGTGGGGCTCGCCGCGGTGCGCTCCCTGCGGGTCCTCGTCGAGCGGCTCGAGGCGCTCCAGGTCGGCAACGCCCGCGACCTGGGCTGGACGTGGGAGCAGATCGCGCAGGAGCTGGGCGTCAGCCGCCAGGCGGTGCACAAGAAGCACGCGGGCGGTCGCGGGCCGCTCCGACGGAGGGACTGACCTGGACGCCGCCCGGGGCCGGGTCGAGAGGAGTCCGGACCCGGCGCGCTCGACGGCCCACGAGGCAGCTCACCCGGCGGGCACATCCCCTTCGCCCCGCGGGCCAGAAAAGGTGCTGGGGCTCGCGCAGCGCGAGGCTCTCGCCCCCGAGTCGCGCACCCTCACCGACGGGCACATCGCACTCGGCCCGATCCGCGAGGGGCAGGGGGCTGGCCATGGAGTGCTGCACGACCGCGGCGCGGACGTCCCGGCGCTGCGCGACGACCTCAGGCTCGCGCTGGACTCCTGACCGGCGCGCCGCGCAGCAGGAGCAGGGCGGCCGCCGCGGCCAGCGCGGCCGCGACCGCGGCTCCGGCGAAGACGGTGTGCAGCTGGGTCAGCACCGCCGCCTCGGTGGCGGCGTCGTACGCCGGGCAGTCGGCCGGGCTCGCGGGGCACAGCTCCACGGGGCTGCCGATGGCCGCCACCTCGGCCGTGAACCGGCGCAGCGCCACGGCCGTCAGCAGCGACAAGCCGGCCAGCATGCCGACGGTCCGGGCCACGACGGCCAGCGAGCTGGCGCTCCCGTGCACCCGCGGCGGGGTGACGGCCAGCAGCACCGCGTTGACCGGCGCGATCGCGAGGCCGAACCCGAGCCCCGCCGCGACCAGGACGGCGGTCGACCACGCCCCGTCCAGCGACCGCTCGTCCCACCCCGTCATCGCGGCGAAGGCGGCCGCCGCCAGGGCCATCCCGGCGCCGGCGACGACGCGGGGGGCGACCACCCGGCACAGCCAGCCCCCGGTCACCGCCCCGACCGGCACGGCGACCAGCAGCCGCAGGAGCACCAGGGCCGCACCGAGCTGGTCGCCCGGCGTCGTGGTCGCGCGCGCGAACAGGGGGACGTCGACGAGCGCGGCGACCAGGGCGGCGCCCACGAAGAGGTTCACCACCAGCGCCCCCCACGCCCCCACCGGCCGGAGCGCGGCGAGCGGCAGCACCGGTGCGGCGGCGCGCCGCTCGTGCAGCACGAACAGGACGCCGGCGAGGGCGGCCAGCGGCAGCAGCACCCACCCGTGGGCGACCACCTCGCGGGCCGGGTCGGCGGCGGCGAAAGCCCACACCAGGGCGCCGAGCGCGACGACGGCGAGCAGCGAGCCGACGACGTCCACCTCCCGCGCCAGCCGGCCGAGCCCGCCCAGCGGCAGCACCGCGCCCGCAGGCTGCGCCAGGCTGCGCGCGACCAGGAGCACCCCCAGCACGACGGTGACCAGCAGCAGGGGCCCCGTCCACGCCGATCGGTCCAGCAGCGGGACCCAGAGCAGGCCGAGGGTGACGTCCTCGGCCAGCGCGGGCGGCTCGGCCAGCAGCAGCCCCAGCGCGAGGACCGTGAGCGCGGCGAGCCCGAGCCCGACCGGGTCGGGCCGGCGGACCCGCCCGGTGACGACGACGCCCACCGCCAGCGCCACCCCGAGCAGCAGGTTGAGCCAGAAGATGGCGCGCCAGTCCGCCACCGCGAGCACGGCGGCACCCGCCAGCGGACCGAGCACCGCGCCGGCCTCCTGCACGGCGCCCACCACGCCGAGCGGGACCGCCCGGCGCTCGGGTGACCACCGGTCGGCGACCAGCGCCAGCGTGGCCGGCACCAGCCCGCCCGCGCCGATGCCCTGCAGACCGCGCCCGGCGACGGCCGGGCCGAGCGTCTCCGCCGTCGCCGTCAGCAGCGAGCCGAGGGCGAACAGCAGCAGGCAGCCGACGAGCACCGGGGCCCGCCCGCGCAGGTCGGCCAGCCGGCCCAGCAGCGGCAGCGTCGCGGTGTACCCGAGCAGGAAGCCGCCGACGATGGGCGTCGCCCTCTGCAGCTCGTCCAGCCCCACCCCGACGCCGGTGAGGATGTCGGGGAGGGCGAGGACGACGACGTAGGTGTCGGCCGCCGTGACGAGCACGGCGAGGGTGGCGAGGACGATCGCGGCGAGACCCGGGACCGCCCGGGCGCCGGGCTCAGCCGGTGGCCGGTGCGCTGATCTCGACATCGGCCCCGAAGTCGCTGAGCTCGAGGATGTAGGTGGCGTCGGTACCGGCCTCGAAGAACGGGCCGGTCAGCTCGGCGCGGCGCAGCTCGCCGCTGTCGGTGGCGACGGAGAACCGGGCCTGCACCGGCTGCTCCGGGTCCTGGCTGGTGAGGAGCTGCTGCACCAGGTCACCGGGCAGCTCGGCGGTGACCTCACGGACCACCGCGCCCTCCACCCGGCGCTCCTCCCCCAGCTCGGCGCCCTCCGCCTCGACGAGCAGCTGCGAGATGCCGGTCTCCGGGTCGAGCAGGGCGCCGGGGTCGCCGATGCCGAACTGCGCCGGGTCGATGACGCTGAAGCCGCTGGTGAAGGGCAGCTGCGCGTAGACGGTGCCGCCGACCGACACGACCTCCAGGTCGAGGCTCGCCCCGGCCGCCAGCACCTGCAGCGTGCCGTCGAAGGATGCCGGGCGGGCCATGTCGCCCTCCCCGCCCACCAGCACGGTGCCGGTGCTCGGCGCCCCCTCGCTGCCCAGCACGAAGTGCACGGTCTCCGCCCCATCGAGGGTCTGCTTGGCCCGCGCGAGCAGGGCGGTCGCCGACTCGGCGGGCTCCTCGGAGCCGCAGGCGGCGAGCACGGGGCCGGCCAGCAGGGCCAGCGCCAGCAGCGGCGCGCCCGTCCGGCGCAGCAGCATGACGTCCTCCCGTCGCGGCGGGACTCCCCCGGCCGTCGCGGCGGACACTAGCGCGCCGGGGTCACACCGCGGCGGCGCTCCGGGCGGCGATCCGCGCGGTCACTTCTTGGAGGCGGTGGACTCGTTCGTGGAGAGCGCCGCCACGAAGGCCTCCTGCGGGACCTCGACGCGGCCGACCATCTTCATCCGCTTCTTGCCCTCCTTCTGCTTCTCCAGCAGCTTCCGCTTGCGGGTGATGTCACCGCCGTAGCACTTGGCGAGGACGTCCTTGCGGATGGCGCGCACGGTCTCGCGGGCGATGACCCGCGAGCCGACGGCGGCCTGGATGGGCACCTCGAACTGCTGCCGCGGGATGAGCTCGCGCAGCTTGCCGGCCATCATGACGCCGTAGCTGTAGGCCTTGTCCTTGTGCACGATCGCGCTGAACGCGTCGACGGCCTCGCCCTGGAGCAGGATGTCCACCTTGACCAGGGCGGACTCCTGCTCGCCGGCCTCCTGGTAGTCCAGCGAGGCGTAGCCGCGGGTGCGCGACTTCAACGCGTCGAAGAAGTCGAAGATGATCTCGCCGAGGGGCAGCGTGTAGCGCAGCTCGACCCGGGACTCCGACAGGTAGTCCATCCCGCCGAGCTGGCCGCGCCGGCTCTGGCAGAGCTCCATGATGGCGCCGGTGTAGTCGCTGGGCGCGATGATGGTGGCGTTGACGATCGGCTCGTAGACGGTGTCGATCTTGCCCTCGGGCCAGTCGCTCGGGTTGGTCACCGTGATCTCGGAGCGGTCCTCCATGACCACGCGGTAGACGACGTTCGGCGCGGTGGAGATCAGGCTGATCCCGGCCTCGCGCTCCAGCCGCTCGCGGACGATCTCCAGGTGCAGCAGGCCGAGGAAGCCGACGCGGAAGCCGAAGCCCAGGGCCGCCGACGTCTCGGGCTCGTAGGTGAGCGCGGCGTCGTTGAGCAGCAGCTTGTCCAGCGCCTCGCGCAGCAGCGGGTAGTCGCTGCCGTCGATCGGGTAGAGGCCGGAGTACACCATCGGCTTCGGGTCGCTGTAGCCGCCGATCGGCTCGGCCGCCGGCTTGTGCTGCAGGGTGACGGTGTCACCGACCCGGGACTGGCGGACGTCCTTCACCCCGGTGATGAAGTAGCCCACCTCGCCGACGCTGAGGCCCTCGACCGGCTTCGGCTCGGGCGAGATCACCCCGATCTCCAGGAGCTCGTGCGTGGCACCGGTGGACATCATCTTGATCCGCTCGCGCGAGGAGATCTTGCCGTCGACCACCCGGACGTAGGTGATGACGCCGCGGTAGATGTCGTAGACGGAGTCGAAGATCATCGCGCGGGCGGGGGCGTCGGCGTCGCCGACCGGGGCCGGGATCTCCTGCACGATGCGGTCGAGCAGCGCGGGGACGCCCTCACCGGTCTTGCCGCTGACCCGGAGGACGTCGTCCGGGTCGCAGCCGATGATGTGGGCGATCTCGGCGGCGTACTTCTCGGGCTGCGCCGCGGGCAGGTCGATCTTGTTGAGGACCGGGATGATCGTGAGGTCGTTCTCCAGCGCCAGGTACAGGTTGGCCAGCGTCTGCGCCTCGATGCCCTGGGCGGCGTCGACCAGCAGGACCGCCCCCTCGCAGGCGGCCAGCGACCGGGACACCTCGTAGGTGAAGTCGACGTGCCCCGGGGTGTCGATCATGTCGAGGACGTACTCGGTGTCCCCGACGGTCCACGGCAGGCGGACGTTCTGCGCCTTGATGGTGATGCCGCGCTCACGCTCGATGTCCATGCGGTCGAGGTACTGGGCGCGCATCTGCCGTGCCTCGATGATCCCGGTGACTTCCAGCATCCGGTCGGCCAGCGTCGACTTGCCGTGGTCGATGTGGGCGATGATGCAGAAGTTCCGGATGCGGGCCGGGTCGGTGGCAGCAGGAGTCGTCACAGTGCCGCCATCGTCCCACGTCCGCGCCCCGGGTCGTAGGCGGGCGGGACCGCCGCGTCGTGCCGGATGTGCCGGACGTCGCCGGACGGCGGGTTGGGGCTGCCGACGGGGCGCTGGTATCTTTGCAGGCCGGTCCTGTGGCGCACGCCGCCCGGACGCACGAACGACTGTCAGAAGAACTCCCTCCTGTCGAGACACCGAGGCTCACGCGTGGCGAACATCAAGTCCCAGATGAAGCGGATCAAGACCAACGAGAAGGCGCGCCAGCGCAACGTTGCCGTCAAGTCCGCCCTGAAGACGGCCGTCCGGCGGGTGCGCACCGCCGCCGAGTCGGGGGACGCCGCGGCCGCGACCGCCGCCTACCAGGCCGCCGCCAAGCAGCTGGACAAGGCCGCCAGCAAGGGCGTCATCCACAAGAACCAGGCCGCCAACCGCAAGTCGGGTCTGGCGAAGCTCACCGCCGGTCTCTGACCGGGCCGCGCCCACCGGGCGCACCCGCTCGACGACGAGCCCCCTCCCCTCGCGGGACGGGGGCTCGTCGCGTTCCCGCCCGCCCGCAGCACGCCCCGAAGGACCGCCCGTGACCTCCCCCGGCCGCCGCTTCCTCGTCCTGCACGGGTGGCAGAACCACCGGCCCGCGCACCACTGGCAGTGGCAGCTGGTGGAGTCCCTGCGCCGCGCCGGCGAGCTGG
This sequence comes from Blastococcus sp. KM273129, assembly GCF_021698995.1. NCBI lineage: Bacteria > Bacillati > Actinomycetota > Actinomycetes > Geodermatophilales > Geodermatophilaceae > Blastococcus > Blastococcus sp. KM273129. The sequence continues at coordinate 26,744 of NZ_SSXB01000036.1, forward strand.
TCCTGTACCCGCAGTTCCCCGAGCCCGACCGGCCGGTGCTCGCCACCTGGAGCGAGCTGCTGCGTGCCGAGCTGGCCCAGCTGGGCGACGGGGAGCGCGTCGTCGTCGCGCACTCGCTCGCCGTGCCGCTGTGGCAGCACACGGCCTCGCTGCTGGCTCCGGCCGAGCGGGTGGACCGGGTGCTGCTGGTGGCCCCGCCGGCGCCCGAGGTGCTGGCCGGCCACCCGGAGGTGGCCGCCTTCGCCGCGATCCGCCCCGATGCGGACGCGCTGTGCCGCGCTGCCGCGTCGGTGCGCCTGGTCGCGAGCGACGACGACCCGTACTGGCCCGGCGCCGGCGCGGTGCCCGTCTACGGGGCGCTCGGCGTCGAGACCGACCTGCTGCCGGGCCAGGCGCACCTCGACCGCGAGGCCGGGTACGGGCGGTGGCCCGCCGTCGAGCAGTGGTGCCTGGACCCGGCGACCCGCCTCTCCCCCCGCTGAGCAGTCCCCCCAGCCGACCGGCGCCGGTCAGCGGCCGGTGCGCACCCGGCCGCGACCCGTCTCCGCCCGGATGGTGACGATCCGCCGGATCGCCCGCTCGAGCGCGTAGTCGGCGTTGGCCGCGACCCCCTTGACGTCGGCGTTGAGGTCGGCCGCCACGCCCAGGGCCTGCTGCAGCCCCTCGATGCTCCAGCCGCGCGCCTGCGCCTGGGCCTTCTTCACCTTCCACGGCGGCATCTTCAGCGTGCGGGCGAGGTCGCCGACGTTGCTGGAGCTCAGCGACGCCACCCGCGCCGCGGTGCGGACGCCGTCGGCGATGGCGTCGGCGATGAGCACGTGCGCGACCCCGCGCTCCAGCGCCCAGCGCAGCATCTCGATGGAACCGGCGCGGTCCCCGGTCAGCACCCGTTCGGCCACGGTGAAGCCGGTGACCTCGGCCTGGCCGCGGTGGAAGCGGGCCACGTCGTCGGCGTCGATGCTCCCGCCGAAGTCGGACACGAGCTGGCCGGCGGCGGCCGAGAGCGACCGCAGGTCGGCGCCGATCGCGTCGACCAGCGCCGTGACCGCGTCCGGGGTGATCCGGCCACCCAGCTGGCGCACCTCGTTGCGCACGAAGGCGATCCGGTCACCGACGGAGGTGACCTTGGGGCACTCGTCGACGGCGGCCCCGGCGGCCTTGAACGCCTTGACCAGCGCCTCGTTCCGCTTGCCGCCGGCGTGCACGACCACCAGCGTCAGGTCGGGATCGGGGACCTTCGCCCAACCGGTGAGCGCGTCGGCGAGCGCCGACGCCGCCTCCTGCACCCCGGTGACGACGACGAGCCGGTGACCGCCGAACAGCGACGGCGCCAGCACGTCGGCCAGCTCGCCCACCGGCAGCCCCATCGCGGCCAGCTCGTGCACCTCGCCGTCGGGGTGGCGGGCGAGCACCGCCCGGCGCACGGCCGCGACGGCCCGGGAGCGCAGCAGCTCCTCCTCGCCCACCACCACCCGCAGGCGGGACGTGGGCTCGACGGCGGCGGCAGGCACCCCCGCATGGTGCCACGCGCCACCGACGGTCCACGGCCACCGCCCGGGCCGCCGGGAGGGCGTCCGGCAGGGTGTCCGGCAGGGTGTCCGGCAGCACGGGCCCGGGCGGTGCGGCCTGGCCGCCGGCGTCGGCGCCGCGGGCGGCGACCCCCCAGCCACCGGCCGCGCCGACCACCGCGAGGTCGCCGTCCCGGTCGGTGCGGTGCACCCGGGCGCCGGCATCGGCCAGCCAGTCCAGCAGCCGCGGCGCCGGGTGCCCGTAGCCGTTGCCGGCCCCGACGGAGACGATCGCGGTCCGCGCCCCGGTGGCGGCGAGGAACCCCGGGTCGGCGTCCCCGCTGCCGTGGTGGGGCACCTTCAGCACGTCGGCCCGCAGGTCGGCGCCGTCGCGGAGCAGGGCAGCCTCCTCGTCGGCGCCGATGTCGCCGGTGAGCAGCACCCGGAGCCCACCGACGGTCACCCGGGCGACCAGGGACAGCCCGTTGGGGTCGGCCGCCGCGGTGGCCCGGGGCGGCTCGGGTGCGAGCACGTCGACCGCCACCCCGCCCACGCCGCGGCGGTCGCCCGGGACCAGCACCTCGCGGGTGCCTCCGGCGCGCCGGACGAGGGCGTCGACGCCCGGTGCGCGGTCGTCCGCCGGGGACAGGGTGCCGGTGGCCACCACCCCCACCGTGCGGCCGCCGAGCGCGCCGGGGAGCCCCCCGACGTGGTCGGCATCCAGGTGCGAGAGCAGCACGAGGGGCAGCGCGTCGATGCCCAGCCGGTCCAGGCAGCGGTCGATGGGCGCCGGGTCCGGGCCGGCGTCGACCAGCACCCCCTGCCCGGCGCCCAGCGGCAGCACGAGCCCGTCGCCCTGCCCCACGTCGCAGGCCACCAGCAGCGCCCCGGCCGGCGGCCAGCCGTCGAGGCCCTGGCGCAGCGGCCAGCCCACCACGACCAACCCGACCAGGGCCGCCAGCGCGAGCGGCCGCGCCCGCGGGATGCGCCACAGCAGGCACCCGGCGACCAGCAGGAGGAGCGCGAGCAGCAGGGCGCCCACCGTGCCCGGCGGCCAGCCGGCGACGGCGTCGGGCACCGCGGCGGCCCGCTCGGCCACCAGCACGATCCAGCGCACCGGCCACCCGGCGAGCCCGACCAGCGCGTCACCGGCCCGCGGCAGCACCAGCCCGGCCGGGGCGGCCAGCAGCCCGAGGACCGTCGCCGCCGGCACGGCCGGCGCGGCCAGCAGGTTCGCCGGCAGCGACACCAGGCTCACCGTGCCGGTCAGCCCGGCGATCACCGGTGCGGTCGCGAGCCCGGCGGCCGCGCTCACGGCCACCGCGTCGGCGGGCCACGCGGGCCAGCCGTGCCCGCGGAGCCGCCGCGACCACGGTGGGGCCAGCAGCACGATGGCCGCGGTCGCCACCACCGACAGCGTGAACCCCGGGTCCCTCGCCAGGCCCGGTTCGACCAGGAGAAGCACGGTCACCGCCGCGCCGAGCGCCGGCAGCGCCGCGCGCGACCGGCCCGACGCGAGGGCGAGCAGCGTGACGGTGCCCATGGCGGCCGCCCGGAGCACGCTCGCGCTCGGCCGGGCCAGCACCACGAAACCGACCAGCGCCAGCACGCCCACCAGCGCCTGCACCCGCCGGTCGACCGCCCGGCGCCGCAGCGGCCGGAGCACCCCGGCGACCACGATCGCCACGTTCGCCCCGGAGACGGCGGTCAGGTGGGCGAGGCCCGCCCGCCGGAACTCCTCCTCCAGCACCGGGTCCATCCGGCTGGTGTCACCGACCACCAGACCCGGCAGCAGGCCGCCCGCCCGGTCGTCGAGCACCCGTTCCGACGCGGCACCCAGCGAGTGCCGCAGATCGCCGGCCACCCGCTGCACCGCCCCCGGCGCGCCGACCGCCTCCGGTGGGCCGCGGACCGACAGCACCGCCACCACGTCGTCGCCGGGCCCGGGCGGCGCCAGATCCGCCCGCACCCGCAGCTGCTGCCCGGGCAGCAGCCCGGACCAGCCGCCGGCGGGCGCGAAGACCAGCACGGCGTCGTCCAGGCGGTGCCCGACGCCGCCGTGGTCCAGTGCCGTGACGTCGGCCTCCAGCAGCACCCGCGGCCGGCCCCCGCCGGCCAGCACCTGCGGGTCGGACCGCACGGTGAGGACCACGTCCGCGGTCCCGCCGGCCTGGGCCGCCGCCCGCAGCGGCGAGGCATCGCGGGCGGCTCCCCGCACGGCCGCCGTGCCGGAGCCGACCGCGACCCCGGCCAGCACCACGAGGACGACGGTCGCCGTCGCCACCCGGGCGCGGGCGAGCAGCACCGCCGCGGCGAGCGCAGCACCGCCGACCAGCGCCAGCGCGGGCCACCGCAGGTGGGGCGCCACGAGGCCCGTCGCCCACACCGCGGCCGCGAGCGGCCACAGCCGCAGGTCCAGCACCCGCCGGCGCTCGGGCACGGGGCTCACACCTGCACCAGGTCGGCGAGCTCCGCTGCCTTGGCCGGGCCGATGCCCGGGACCTCGTCGAGCTCCTCGACGCTGCCGAAGGCCCCGACGCGGCTGCGGTGGTCGACGATCCGCTGCGCGAGGACCGGTCCGATGCCCGGGAGCGCGTCGAGCTCGGCGACCCCGGCCGTGTTCAGGTCCAACCGGCCCCCGGGCGCCGCAGCACCGGACCCCGCCGACGCGGGGGGTCCACCGGCCGCCGCCCCCGGCACCCCGACCGCGACCTGCTGCCCGTCGGAGAGCGGTGCGGCCAGGTTCACCGAGGCCGGGTCGGCGTCCGGCAGCAGCCCGCCGGCGGCCGCGACGGCGTCCGCTACCCGCGCACCGGCCGGCAGCGTCACCAGACCCGGCCGCGCCACCTGACCCACCACCGCGACCACCACGGGCGCGGTCGTGGCGGCCACCTCCCCCACCGGCGGCCCATCGGCCGGTGCGCTGCTCGGGGCGGAGGGCACCGGCAGGGGCGCGGCCGCCGGCTGGACCTGCGGCCGCTGCGCCCACGTCCAGGCGAGCAGGAGCAGGACCGCCACGGCGGCGGCCGTCCAGACGGCGCGGCTGCCTCCGCGGCCGGCGTCCCAGCGCGGTGTCGTGCCGGGTGCGCGGTGCCGCCCCCCGCCGGCCGGCCGGGTCTCCGGGGTGGGGACCTCCACCGGCACCGTGATCCGGTCGTCGGCCGGCCACCCGGGCCCGTCCTCGTCGTCGGGCAGCCAGCCATCCGCGGCCGGCCGGGGTTCGGCCAGGACGGCGCGCAGCCGGGCGCGGATGACGTCGGCATCGTCGTCGCGGCGGGCTAGGAGGCGCACCCCGGCGACGCTAGGGAGCCCGAGGGCGGCCGCGCCCGGTCACGCCGGACCTGTGGAGGAGCACCCCGGCTGTGGACGACGAGGGGCCCGGTCGGCGGGGCTCGCGGCAGCCTGTGCCGGTGCAGCCCCGCCCGCGGTCAGCCCGCGCCCTCCGCCTCCCCGCCGTCCGCCGGCTCCGGAGCCGTGCAGAGCACGACCCCGACCGCGCCGGGGCCCACGTGCGCGCCGATCGCGGCACCGAGCTCGCTCACGTGCAGGTCACGCAGCCGGGGTACGCGTGCCCGCAGCTCGGTCACCAGCCGGTCGGCGCGCTCGGCCGCCGCCAGGTGGTGCACGGCCAGCGACACCTCGCGCTCGCCGGCGTGCTCCACGACGTGCTGGACCAGGCGGGCCAGCGCCCGCGTCGAGGTGCGCACCTTCTCCAGCGGCACGACCCGGCCGTCGACCACGTGCAGCACCGGCTTGACCGCGAGCGCCGACCCGAGGACCGCGGCGGCCGAGCCGATCCGCCCGCCGCGCCGCAGGTGCTCCAGCGTGTCCACCACGAACAGCGTCCGGGTACGCGCGGCGGCGTCCACCGCGATGCGCTGCACCGTGTCGCCGTCGGCGCCGGCCGCGGCCGCGCGCGCGGCCTCGAGCACGGCGAAGCCGGTGCCCATCGCCGCCGAGCGGGAGTCGACGACGGAGACGATGTGCTCGCCCACCTGGGAGGCGGCGACGCGGGCGGCGTCCCAGGTGCCGGAGAGCTCGGCGGACAGGTGGACCGACACGAGACGGTCGGCCCCGGCGTCCAGCGCGGCCCGGTAGGCGGCGACGAAGTCCCCGGGCGTGGGCCGCGACGTCGACACCCGCTGGCCGCGCGCCGAGAGCGCCCGCGCCACGTCCTCGGAGCTGATGTCCTCGCCCTCCCGCCCCGAGCGACCGGCCAGGACGACGTAGAGCGGGACGACCCGGATGCCCAGCTCGGCGGCGAGCGCGCGCGGCAGGTAGGCCGTCGAATCGGTGAGGACGGCGACGGGCATCCGGCGAGGCTAACCGCCCCGGTGCCACCGGGCCGCGCGTGGTGGCGCGACCGGTCAGCCGGCGGCGTCGGCGTCCTGGGCCGGGCCGTCGCCCGGCCGGTCCCCGGCCGCGCCCGGTGCCCCCTGCTCGGGGTCGGCACGGAGCCGCGGCCCGGGCGCGGCGAGCCCCTCGGGGAGCGGCCCGGCCGACGCGTTGTGCCGCAGCAGCCGCCACCGGCCGCTCTGCCGGGCCAGCTCGCTCCACGCGCAGTTGCCCAGCGGCCCGAAGACCCGGCGGTGGTCGGGCCCCAGCTCCAGCAGCGTCTCGATCATCCGGCCGCTCGTGCCCCCGTGGGTCACCACCACGGCGACGTCGGCCGGCGGCAGGTCGGCGAGCGCGGCGAGCACCCGGGCGACGACCGCCGGGGCCTCCTCGCCGCCGCGGCCGCGCACCGGTCGCCCGGCCAGCCAGTCCGCGTACTGCTCGGGGTACCGGTCGGCGACCTCGTCCCGGGTGAGCCCCTCCCAGGTGCCCATGCCGTGCTCGCGGAGCCGCGCGTCCAGCTGCAGCGGCACGCCCAGCAGCGCGGTCAGCGCCCGGGCGGTGTCCGCCGCGCGGCCGAGGTCGCTGGCCACCACGGCGGTGGACCGGTTCCCGAGCCCGGCGGCCGCGACGAGGTGGGGGGCGGCGTGGGCCGCCTGCGCGCGCCCGACCGCGTCCAGCGGCGGGTCGAGCTGCCCCTGGAACCGTCCGGCCGCGTTCCACCCGGTCCGCCCGTGCCGCCAGACGACCAGGCGGGTCACCGGCAGCTCGGGCGGGGCCGGTGCCGTCACTGGCCGGTCGTCTCCGCGACCGACGCGGCCCCCGGGTCGGCCGCAGCACCCGTGCCGTCCGCGGGGCGGTCGGCGTCGGTGAACGGGATCGTCGGGCAGTCCTTCCAGAGCCGCTCGAGGGCGTAGTAGGCCCGCTCCTCCGCGTGCTGGACGTGCACCACGACGTCGACGAAGTCCAGCAGCACCCAGCGGGCCTCGGCGACGCCCTCGCGGCGCACCGGCTTCACGCCGTGCGCCCGCAGCCGCTCCTCGACCTCGTCGACGATCGCCTGGACCTGCCGCTCGTTGGGAGCCGACGCGAGGACGAACGCATCGGTGATGGCCAGCCGCTCGCTGACGTCGACGATGGTGACGTCGGTCGCCAGCTTGTCCGCGGCGGCCTGGGCGGCGCGCAGCGCGGTCTCCCGGGCCTCGGGCGAGGCGGTCATTCGGGCACCTCCTGGAGGTGGGACGTCGTGGGTGGGGTGCGCTCGCCGGAGGCGTCGGGGCTGGTCCCCGGCCCGGCCGGCGGGCGGTCGTAGGTGGGGCGGTCGCCCGCCGGGCGGCCGTCGCGCACGGGCACGGCCGGCCTGCGCGCGGTGCCCCGGTAGAGGCCGCGCTTCTCGATGTACTGGACGACGCCGTCGGGCACGAGGTACCAGACCGGCATCCCGCGGCCCACCCGCTCCCGGCAGTCGCTGGAGCTGATCGCCAGCGCGGGGATCTCCACGAGGCTGACCCCCCCTTCGGGCAGGTGGCTGTCGGCCAGCGTGTACCCCGGCCGCGTGACGCCGATGAAGTGGGCGAGCTCGAAGCAGCGGGCGCCGTCGCGCCAGGTCATGATCTGGGCGAGGGCGTCGGCACCGGTGATGAAGAACAGCTCGTCGCCCGGGCGCTGGGCCTGGAGGTCGGTGAGGGTGTCGTAGGTGTACGTCGGGCCGCCCCGGTCGATGTCGACCCGGCTCACGGAGAACCGCGGGTTGGACGCCGTCGCGATGACGGTCATGAGGTAGCGGTCCTCGGCGGGGCTGACGTCCCGGTCGCTCTTCTGCCAGGGCTCGCCGGTGGGCACGAACACGACCTCGTCGAGGCCGAACAACCCGGCGACCTCGCTGGCGGCCACGAGGTGCCCGTGGTGGATGGGGTCGAAGGTCCCACCCATCACGCCGACTCGTCGTCCCGCCACCGGCCGAGCGTATCCGGGTCCTGCGACGCGGCGCCGCGAGGACCGGTGACCTGCTGGAACGGCCCCTTCGCAGGGCCCCCACGAGTTCGCGCGTGGTGGGGCGGAGGGGTCGTCCTTCAGAGCGTCGTGACGAAGTCGGCCAGCTGGGCGGCGTTGCGGCACTCGACCATGTCGATCACCTCGCCGTACCGCTCCGCCGCCGAGTCGCCGCTGCCCCACAGCCGGCGCGGCTCGGGGTTGAGCCAGTGCGCCGACCGGGCCTTGCCCACCAGCCCGGCCAGCACGGGTACCCCCGGCTGCCGGTAGTTGGTGCGCCCGTCGCCGAGCACCAGCAGCGACGTCTTCGGCCCGACCGCCGAGGCCCAGCGGTCGGCGAACACCTCGAGGGCGGTGCCGTAGTCGCTGTGCCCGTCGAAACCCACCACCTGCGCCTCCCGGCCCATCCGCGCGATGGCGTCGGCGACGTCGACCCCCGGGGTGAAGAAGCGGGTCACCTCGTCGGTGGAGTCGACGAACGCGAACGCCCGCACGCCCGTGAAGTGCTCCCTCAGCGCCTGCGTCAGCATCAGGGTGAAGTGGCTGAAGCCGGCCACCGAGCCGCTGACGTCGCAGAGCACGACCAGTTCCGGCTTGTGCACCTTGCGCGGCCGGTGGTGGGTGACGACGGGGACCCCGCCGGTACCCAGCGACGCGCGCACCGTCTTGCGGAAGTCCAGCCGGCCCTCCCGCCCCATCCTCCGGCGGGCCGAGAGCCGGACGGCGAGCCGGCGGGCCAGCGGGGCCACCGACCGCCGGAGCTCGGCGAGGTCGGCCGACTGGGCGCGCAGGAAGTCGACCTGGTCGGCCAGCGGGCGGACGGCGTTCTTCGCGACCCGGTCCCGCCCCTTCTCCGCGGCCGTGCGCCGGCGCACCTCGGCCTCGACCGCCGTCCGGAAGGCCGCCAGCCGGTCGCGCACCGTCTGCCGGGCGACCTGCTCGGCCAGCCCGCCGCGCTCCCCGCCGCCGAGCAGGCCGGCGAGCAGCTGCGCGACGAGCGTGTCCGGCGAGAGCGCCCGCATCACGCGGTAGCTGAAGTAGGACTGCCCCGAGGGCGTCGGCTGCCCCTGGCCCAGCAGGTCGACGGCGTCCCGCGCGAACCGGCGCAGCGCCTCGGGGTCTCCGTCGGCGAGCAGCTCGAGCAGCTGGGCGCGCATCAGCTCGGCCAGCGCGGCGTCGTCGGGCACGTCGAGGGTGGGCTGCCCGGTCTCCCCCGCCTCGCCGTCCTCGGCGTCGGGTGCCGGGCGGTCGCCCAGCGGCCACCACAGGTCGAAGAGGACGTCGTAGGCATCGCGCTGGGCCGCCCGCTGGAGCAGCACCGCGGCCAGCCCGTGCCGCAGCTGCTCACGGTCGAGCAGGTCGACGACGGTGAGGATCTCCGCCGCGTCGACCGCCTGGCTGATGCCGACCGGGATGCCGGCCTCGCGGACCGCCCGCACGAACCCGTCCAGGTGCCCGGCGAGCCCGCCGGGCTCCCGGGCCGGCGCGACCGGCTGCCCCATCAGTTCAGCCGCAGCTCGGCCGCGGCCCGGGTCTGGTCGCTGGCGTGCTTGAGCACCACGCCCAGCGTCGCGGCCATCGCCGGCTCGTCGAGGGTGTCCAGCCCCAGCTCCAGCAGGGTCTGCGCCCAGTCGAGGGTCTCCGAGATCGACGGCGACTTCTTCAGCTCCAGCCCGCGCAGCGCCCGCACCGTCGCGACCAGCTGGTCGGCCAGCCCCGAGGCGAGGTCGGGCACGCGGGAGAGCACGATCTCCCGCTCCCGCTCGGCGGTCGGGTAGTCCAGCGCCAGGTACAGGCAGCGCCGCTTGAGCGCCTCGGAGAGCTCGCGGGTGGCGTTGGAGGTGAGGACGACGGTCGGCCGGCGGGTCGCGGTCACCGTGCCCAGCTCGGGGATCGTCACCTGGAAGTCGCTGAGCACCTCGAGCAGCAGGCCCTCCACCTCGACGTCGGCCTTGTCGGTCTCGTCGATGAGCAGCACGGTGGGCTCCGTGCGCCGGATGGCGGTCAGCAGCGGGCGGGCGAGCAGGAACTCCTCGCCGAAGATGTCGTCGTGGACGGTGTCCCAGTCCGCGCCCCCCTCGGCCTGGGAGGCCTGGATGCGCAGCAGCTGCTTCTTGTAGTTCCACTCGTAGAGCGCGCGGGCCTCGTCCAGGCCCTCGTAGCACTGCAGCCGGATGAGCTCGGACCCGGTGGCGGCGGCCAGCGCCTTGGCCAGCTCCGTCTTCCCCGTGCCCGCCGGCCCCTCCACCAGCAGCGGCTTGCCGAGGCGGTCGGCGAGGAAGACCGTCGTCGCGATCTGGGCGTCGGGCAGGTAGCCGGCGGTGGACAGCCGCTTGCTGACGTCCGCGACCGAGGAGAAGTGGGGGGACTGCGACGGCGGGCGGGGCATGCGGCTCCTCGGGAG